>JAOZUR010000093.1 GCA_029938555.1 Candidatus Sabulitectum sp.
CATCATAAAGATCAAAAGTCGGATATTGTTCAAAACCCCTCTGCACCCAGATCCGATTCATACTATCCACACCAAGATTCGTAATCATGGGGTGGTTGCTATACGGCTCCCAGTCAACCTGATGTCTATGCTGTGATCTAGCATATAAGAGCTCCTCAACATACAGCTTCCGTTCATGAATTTCTTCTTCTGTTCTAACTACTTCTGGATATGGAAGTGTCAGTGTATCTATCACCGAACCGTCTTCATGAAAAAGAAAAAGTAGCGGTTCTGTGCGTGGCTCAGGCGCAATGCACACAAAACCATCACCTGCGGTGAACAGCATGGGAAAATAATCGATTTCTACCACATCATTCATATTGAGCCGGTAATCATCTCCTATCTCAATTGAATACTGTCTGCTGTAGTACTCTGTGCTCACTGAATCAAGACAATCGGCATGCCACCTACAGATCCGCTTATCTATTATCAAGCAATTATCTTCACGGCTAAGCTCACTGAGCACTCCGACAATATTCAGAGAATCAATTGCGGTGAAGAACAACGGTCTTGGTGTCTGACTAGGATACATAGAAGTACTAAGAATCTCTCCCGTTGAATCGAATCTCATCCACCCAAGTTCAGCATCATCTAAGCTTATGGAACCGTCATCCATAACTGCAATGAAGAATGGTTGCAACATCTCCCCCGGGCCACTGCCGCGTCTGCCGATCCGCTGAATGAAATCACCGGAAGACGAGTATCTGAAAACTGTACATTTCATCCAGTCAACCACAAAAATGTCACCATTCGGGCCTATGTCCACTTTGCTTATTGCACCAAATACATAGTTGGAGTCGCCGAGTTCAACTCCGATTGAGTCTACTACGGTAAGTGTGCACAGATCTGCGTTTTCACCGTTGTATTCAGATGAATTACTTACAGGGTGAATACCCTCTCCCTGGCATGAAATACTCAGGAAGCAGAACAAAATAGAAACAAAAATGAATAAACTTTTCATAATAAAAACCCCCAGTGAGAAATATAATTCCTCTGTAACCTGGGGGTATTTACTAAAATGATCGATAATTATTTATTCAACATCTCCACAGTTGGTACGGCTTGCACAAGTACCACAATCATGACTTGCTTCAACATGATTTTCATCAGCTGCTACCACAAGTTCTGTGAATTCAGGATTATCCCAAAGGCTGGAAAGATCTTCGTCTTGAACCATCCACTGCGAGTCAGAATAACCGGATTCAATAGATTCCTCAAGCCAGACAAGTGCCTCTTCACTGTTACCCTGTAAAGCAGTAAGACAAGCAAGATTATATGTTACCATACTGTTCATTGCTTCAAGTGCAGCAACTTCTCTTTCACCGGAAAGGTCTGCAGTGGCCACCATAGAATGAGCTTCAATCAATGTATCATGGGCACCATCGGCAAATGTTCCAGTTTCCTGATCAAAACAGCCAGATATTTTCTCAGAAATCTCCATAAGAACTTCAGTTCCAGCAGAAGCAAAACCTACCAATACAGTTAATGTTATAATGGAAATAAGTTTCATAATGTCCTTTCAGGTTGGTGATAAAAATAAATTCCTACGAAAACTATACTTTATTTTTTAATAAATTCAAAATCGAAAATAAGAAATAGTTAATTTACTCTTGATGTGGTGATATAGCTGCAAAAATTGTCAATTTCAGTTCAGCATTATCAAGTAGCTGATATACAGGTCTAAAACCAGAAAGTTCTTCACTCTCAGAAAGAATTATTGGAACTCCTTCACCACGCTTGTCCATTATGAAACTACGCTGACTATTTGTAGCATTCACATTCATGGGACAACGAGCAAGCAAAGAACTGAGAAGCTCATTTCTTACCGATTGACGCTGAGAAAGACTGTCAACGGTCATTGTGTTTGGAATATCTCCCGGTGAAAATATTTCGAGTCTATCAGAAAAAATATGCACTCTTATCTTGGAACCGTAGATGGAATAGTCCCTGTGAACAACGGCGTTAACCACTGCTTCAAAAACAGCATTCATTGAAAACTGAGGTGTTTCGATTCTGTATGGTGCTTTGACCGCATAAACTCTCATGTTACGCTCAACGAACTTGCATGCTTCCCGTATCTGTAGATCAAGTGGACCGGTGATATCCTTTGCATCAAGCTGGCTGCCTGCATTTCGTTCTTTTCCTCTGTAGCAAACAACTTGTATAAATGCACTTGAGATAAAAGATTCAGGCGTTTCACAAGCCATAAGAATTCCACTGACCGTTGGACAAAGCCGTTCTTCATCATCAAATGAAATTAACTTCATCTTTTCAAGAAATTCCTGGTCATTGATCGGTGACAATACAGTTCTGAATCGATTCCATAATGTGGGAAACAGATCTTCAATATGGGAACGAGGAACAGTCTGTTCATCAAATCTTATAAGTCGAACCTGACTGCGTTGCTGGAATTTCCTTGCCAGTACCTCTGGTTTCATCTGCCTTTTCGAACTTCCAATCCTCTGAAAATACCCTCCTGGGCTTCTATGTACAAATAAACTGCGTGGAACATTAACACGAATAATAGCTCTTTCACTGCCATCCCTTAAAACAAGAGACTGCTTCAGAATAACGCAATCCAGAGGAGGTTCAATCAAATCATTCGCTATTTCTCTTAACCATGCTTCTACAGTATCAAGCTTGTCTTCAGGTATTCCCAAAATCATCTTTGATTTGTCATCCACACCAAGCAGAACAACACCAGAATGAGAATTTGCCATTGCTGCTAGTTCATCTGCCATACTGTTTCTATGAGGTCCTGAAATCCTTATTCCTTTGAATTCTATATTTTTCAATTCAAGAACAGAATCTTCACCTAGAACAATATGCTTTAAAATACTTCCAGTTTCATCAAACACTGTCTCTCCAATCACCACTCAAAGAATTCAACTCCACAATAATAAAATACATCAACTTCCCCTCAACTGCAAACGATTAAATATAAGGAAGTTCAGCATAACACGAAAATACTGTCGCCAATACTTGACATTCTGTCTTGTTTTATACATGTTTACTTCGAGAGGAGTTTTATGAAATTAAGCAACAGACTTCGAGTTCTAAGGGCCGAGAAGGAAATATCACAGCAGAAACTGGCTGATGAAGTGGGTATCAGCCGGCAAACTGTGAATTCCATTGAAAGAGGCAAGTTCAACCCATCTGTTAAGACAGCTCTCAAGATGGCAGAATACTTCGGGGTGGCTGTTGAAGATGCTTTTCAGCTGAAAGAGGAGGAAAAGGATGCTTAATATTAAGATAAGAGGAAACTATTTATGGTGGTCAGGGGCAAATCTTCTTACTGGAATTCTTCTCGCTCTTCTTGGTTGGCTGCTTGCAGACATGAAACCAATATTTGTAATGGCAATAGTATTAATACCATTCGGAGTTTTCAATTTCTGGTTCATAAAGGGAACAAAATCAGACGAACGAGAGGTCCAAATCATAAATATGATCTTTGCGAAATCAGGTCTGGTAATATTTACAGTTGCATGGGTTTCTGCTGCTTTTGGCTGCCCATTTGGTGTTTACCCAATACTTAGCGTTGCCTTTGCATCAAGAGGCGTGTACGGTTTTCGCCACTTCCGGGAAGACTAGTGCACTAGATAACACATGAAAGGACAGGATTCTATATGAAAAAAATTAAGGGTAATTACATCTGGTGGTCAGCAGTTCATCTAGCCGTGGGAATACTTATGGCAGTGCTTGGTTATCTCACCAGCTGGGACTATGTGTTCGTGCTGGCAGTTACAATTCTCCCACTTTCTGTATTCATAATCTGGTTCAATAAGGTATCCAAACCTGATGAGAGAGAAATTGCACTTCTCTATAAAGTTCATGCTAATGCAGGTTTTATCACAGTTTTTTTATTTTCAAGCTTTCATAAATCCTTCAGCAATCACATTGCTGTAGCGTTATGGAGCATTTTCATTATTTCCAGAGGGGCATTCGGCCTGTACTACTTCCTCAAAGATTAATTTTATAAGAAAGGATACTAAACAATATGAATTCTCTTAAATACATTATCTTGATCTCAATCTTTTACCTGATAGTAGGGTGTGGAGAGCCAACAGGTTGGCAAGAGCCCTTTCCTGAAAGGTTAACCATTTCAGTGGTGGACAGTATAGGCATTGAGATGGGTGACTCGTGTTATGTGCTTGGTGCAATTGCAGACGCGGAAGTTACACCTTCGGGAACCATACTGGTACTTGATCAGAGTGCCAGGGTAATCAGAGAATTTTCATCTGACGGAATTCACCTCTCTAACATGTCAAGAAGTGGAACAGGGCCAGGAGAGCTTTCATCACCGGTGGAAATGTCAGTGATGGCTGATGGGAAAATCATGATTATGGACTTTGGAAAAGTTGCTATTGTTGTTCTTTCCGAACAAGGAGAATCGCTATATGATCTAACAGATTGGGGATTCTCTATTCCATCATCACTGTCCCCTCTCTCGGAAAACAGGATGTCCGGCTGGAGACTTAAATACGACATGATTGATTCTGAACCGCTGATAATATTACAGCCCTCTTTGTTCTCTGTCGAAAACGAAGGTTTGCTGCATACTCTCCATTCAGATACTCTTATGAATTCAGATCTTGATGCTATAATAGCTTCATTGGATGGTTTAATGGGTAGTACCGTTATGACTTCTGATGGTATAAATCGTATTTTTTACTGCCGTAAATCCCCTTCAACTTACGAAGTTATGTGTTGGAATGCAGAGGGTGATGATCTTTTTACAGCTTCTGTTTCCATTCCACCAGTTGAAAAAACAGAACAGGAAATACTTGATGAGACGGAATATGCAAGAAGGAAACTTGCGGCACTCGGTCAAAATTCTCTTCCAAGCACTTATGAGCATGATCAATATTACTCTATTGTTCAAGATATTGGGGTGGATTCAAATGGCTGCCTCTGGGTGCAGCGTGGAACAGAAGTGAATCCTGTTTTTGATGTCTTCGATTTTGATGGAAATCATGTTGCAACTGCAGAGTTTCCACATGCTGGCCGATACTGGCAATTCAGCATAACGCCAAACGGATGTATTGCCTGGAATAACGATCCATTGTCAGGTGTTCAAAAAGTATACATGATTGAATTGCCGGTACTAAATATTTAATCCGGAGGCTTATGTGAACAAAGAACAGCTCAAGAAAATTCGCGAACAGATAGAGCACCGAGAAAATGCGGTAAAGCTGGTGCTTGACGAATACTGCTCTCTGGATGGCTGCCCCTGTGGTTTTAAGAAGTTCGTTTTCTGGGCAGGCAAAAAACAGGGACCAGGATGGATGGACAATATCCAGAATCAACTGGTTGACTCTGCCAGGAAACTTGACTGCTTTTCTGAAATTAAGGATTTCAAGAAAGAATATTGGCTGGAAAGTGTTTTCTACTGCAAGAACTGCGGCACCAAATGGAACTATTTTTCACAAGAGTGGAGAATGCTTGCTTTTCAGAAGCAGTTTCTGATAATTGACGGAGATGATCCGAATAAACTCTTCGATGCAGTAATCGGCGGTTCTATATTTGCTACAGCCGGCTATGAACCTGCTGGTAAAAATACCCTGACTCTTGAACAATGGGTAGAATTCATGCTGAATGAAGAGCATAAATAAAGTCTTTTCATAATCTTCATTTTATTGAAAAGAGAAAACAAAAAAATTAACGACAATTCCAGTTAGATTGTCCAGTTCTTAATCTTAAGGCCTTCTATTCTTCGGAAATGCTTTTCGTTATTTGTTACTAAAATCAAGTTGTGAGTAATTGCGGTTGAAGCAATCATCAGATCCATATCATCAATAATTCTTCCTGACTGCTCAAATGAAGCTTTCAGGTCACCGAAGGTTTCCATAACCGAAGACGACATGTTGATTATTGGGAATATTTCAGCCAGCCTGTGGGTCTTTGCCAGATTCGCTTCTACTGACTGTGATTTGCATGCTCCGTATACCAGTTCCCCATATGTAATTACAGATATTGATTTTGGATAATTTCTAAAATGATTGAAATTCTCATTCACTTTCAGATGGTTCTTCAAGCTGTAGATGATAATATCTGTGTCAATCAAATAGTTCATTTTTCTTCTCGAATCGGATTGAATTTCTTCGGTTCTCCCTTATCTCACTGATTATCTCACCAGCACTTCTTTCGTCTTCCCAGCTTCCGGCTAGTTTCAAAAATTCATCAGTTGGATTTCGTCCAAAAGATTCTGGATGTGATAAAAACTTCTCCAAAATATGAACAACTTCCTGGCTGATTGATCTCTTGTCGTTTTTAGCAAGCATCCGGATAGATTCATACAATCTGTCGTCAATATCTCTTACCTGTAAATTCGCCACTATACACCTCCAAAACAAATCTAATACATTTCATGCGTTTTGCATATCTTTTCATGCTGGATGTAGAGCATAAATAATGTCTTTTCATTATTTTCATTTTATTGAAAAGCGATAAAAGGGAAAGGTTTTATCATAAAACTATTAGAGACTTATAAACTGCTAATCCCCATAATGAGTTCTAACTCGATGCACATAAATGATACATTTTTCTTCGTCAATTGAGTACACGATACGATCCCTGTAGGATAAACGGATTGAGTAAAAGCCCTTCAGATCTTCCACAAGTCTCTTGCCTGACCTGTGCAACCTGCTTCAGAAGAATATCCTGAAGTTTACCTGTCTCACGATCATTTAGTTTTCGGATGTCCTTAACAGCTTCCTTTGTGAAACGAATTTCATACTTTTTCACTTGAAACAGCATCAAAAGAAACAGTATCTCCATTCTCAACCTGATCAGCTCAAAGAACTCTCGTCTTGTTTCTGTTGCCGTCAATGTTGTCATTCCACACCTTCTTAAAATATGTACTACTTTATGTACAGGTTATAGACTTAAAGCAAAGCACTGTCAATCTTTACTTGCTTCGAGGC
>JAOZUR010000043.1 GCA_029938555.1 Candidatus Sabulitectum sp.
TCTGAACAGCTATATCTGTCATACACTGATAATTATCGTCCGTTAGTATTTTCTGTCCGGATTTGCTTTGGTATTTGCATATTTTAACGCCTCAAATCAGTAGACAGTGTAAACCTGTTTATTGGTAATGAAGCTCGCTGTACTACTGCATTTGTTTGTTCGCTCTTAATTCTTTGTCTTTTTGTACTTTTGCTGGGGTTACAATAGTATTTTTATTTGCTAATCACAAGAGGAAGCTCTTATTTATTCTTTTATTTATGAATCAACAAAGCTGTATGTATCACTATTTGCCGGATATCTTTGAAATGAACATGTTCCTACAGGATTGCAATATTTTTCTGAGAATCAAGCCGTTTAATTTCTTTCACCGGATTCATGATTCCAGTTTTTTTGCAGAAGAATTTTTCAAACAATACTGGTATAAGAATTGTCAGCAATTGTTCTTATTTTTTGGCTTGATTATTTTGAATCAACCGATATATAGAATTCAATTTATTGTATTATTTTCTTATGTGAATCATCTAGGCAATGACAAGCGAACAATGATTATATAGACGTCTTCATTTGCTGAAGATTTTCAATTACTCTATCTTAATATTAGTGATAAAGGTTTGTCAAGTGGCGTTAGGCGAAGTGGGTTGTTGCAAGGCGTAAACATTTGTATACGTAACATGGTCTTTTCGGAGGATACATAGACGTCTATATAAGAAGGGAGTTCAATATTATGAAGTATGATTTAAGTATTTATGATAAACATTTATCCTCTCATAAACTTGTACGAGAGCATGAAATACCTTATATGAACGGTTGGGTTAGGCACTATTTGCTATTGGGTAAGCCAATTGAAGCTGATTTTGCTAATATTTTAGCTGAGGAGGAGAGGGAGGACTGGCAGATCAGGCAAGCTCTTAATGCAGTTCAGATATTTAAGCAAGTTTTTCCCGAGAAAGCTACAGTGCTTTGTGAAGATATTAAGGAGCCTCTGGAAGATCTTCGTAGGAGTTTAAAAATTCGTCACTACTCCAGAGCTACTCAGAAAATATATACCGGGTGGAGTTCAAGGTATGTTAAATATTGTAATGAAAATTCAATTGATGAAAAATTAAATAGTTCTTTTAAAAATTATCTGAGTTATCTGGCCTTAAACAAAAAGGTAGCAGCATCAACTCAAAATCAAGCTTTTAATGCAATACTTTTTCTATTTCGAAAATTTTTTTTAATTGAACCAGAGAATATTGATGCGGTTCGAGCTAAAAAGCCGGTAAGAATGCCTCTTGTTTTATCTATGGATGAAGTGTCTGTAGTTCTTCGGGAGACAGGTGGGGTGACCGGTTTAATTATTCAGCTAATTTATTCTAGTGGTTTACGGCTGTCTGAAGCTCTTAGGTTGCGGATTCAGGATATGAATTTGATTGATAATACATTGGTTGTTAGAGGAGGTAAGGGGGATAAGGATAGAGTTACGATATTTAGTTATAAACTCATTCCCTTGTTGAAGAAGCAGATTTCATTATCTAGGAGCTTGTCTGACAATAGACATTGTGCAGTAGCGCCTCACGGGCGAGATAGAATTCTTACGGATTTGCGGAGAATAGCACCGCTATTTGACAATAATCGGTAAGGATTGTAGCCGTTCGTGTGGTTGCTAATGCCGATGTTGTATTTTCGGGCAGGCTCCTAAGGCGCTGTTTAAAAGCTATAGGGTGGCTGTATCATTACCAGATGCAATTAGTCGAAAGTACAAAAATGCCGGTTTTGAGTGGAAATGGCAATTCGTTTTCCCCGCAAACCGTCTTACAATTAATCCTGATACAGAGGAAATATGCAGATACCATCTGCATTGTTCAGGAATTCAGAGGGCTATGCGTACTGCTGTTATTAAAAGCGGTATCAGTAAACGAGCTACCATTCATACACTGCGCCACTGTTTTGCAACTCATCTTTTAATGAATGGTGTTGACTTGTGTGAAATTCAAGAATTGCTTGGACATAAGAATTTGGAGACAACACGGATATATTTACATGTAGTTAAGGCATTGAAGCCGGTTACTCAGAGTCCCTTGGATTTGTTGAATTAGTGTTCAGCAAATTTTGTTATTTTAATTTATTTATTTTAAAATAGTGTGTTTGCTTAAGTATTGTGAAGAAGTATTTTTTAACTATGATGCCCTCGACAAAAGAAATCCAGCACTACAAATATCTGTAACTTAGGTAATATCAGTTAATTAATCGTATTTTGTTCCTTGACAATTCTTGTTGGATGTATTAAGTCAACTACATACTATATAAGAAAATAAGCCATTATGCGAAATATAAAAAACCCAAGATAACAGCAGTTGTTTGACCCATTTGGAAGGATTTTCAGCTCGCTTGCTTACAAGACAATCAAATCTGAACATCAATTCACTCAAGATCAAAAGAAATAGTAAGGTTGATTGATATTTGAGATACCCTCCTTCCTAAACGTTTCTTAGACGAACTTTGCATTTCTGATGCTGAAAAGTTTGTTGGGCAAGATATATGAGTAAGTTTACTGAACAGGCCGTAATTGCCCTTCTGGAAGAGATGGGGTATCCACACTTATTGATGCAGTTGTGCGGCCTCTTTATCTCTGGGTAGTTGCCCGTAAAAAAGAATTTGGAGTTTTGAAAATCCAAGAGTCTAACATTCCTAACTTCGTTACTGTGTTTGAAGGTTTCAAAGTTAGAGCAATGCAACTTTCTGGAAACAGCAAAAAATGTTGTATCTTATTGTGTGGATGATATTTAGTGTATACTGATTGGTTGTTGATTTTTGCCGCATAATCTGATATTATAAGTATGAAGAATTGTTTTCTAGTATGGAAGTTTTGGGCGGGCCTTTTGCTGAATTTCTGTTTTTTTGATTTGAAATCTAAGTGGAAGTGTAGTGATTTGGTTGCTTGAAATTTTTTAATGCACAGATAATTAGATTTTTAATTTGATTTGTATTTTTTTGAGAAAACTAAATTGTGTCGTTTTCTTTCCAGCGGAATGGGGGCTGAATCAAGCTGGTGTTAAAACGGTGAAAAGCTAAAGTTATTATAGGGGAAATATTTTTTGTTTATAGCAGATTTTGTATTATTTCCCAAATTTGTTGTTTCGTACACTCATGACAAAGAGCTGAGGTAATTAATGGCAGAAAATTTTGAGAAAGCCATCAGGGAAATTTGTGAGCAGAATGCGAATGACCATACTCGAATGATGGATATCGTTCGGGAGGTGCAGCAGCGTTTTGGTCAGGTTTCCAGTGAGGCAATGGATGTTATCGCTGATGCGGTAAATTCACACAGGGTGGAAGTAGAGAGTGTTGTATCTTTCTATTCCTTCCTTTCCGAGAAACAGAAGGGTAAGTTTGTTATTCGCCTGTGCAATGATGTTATTGACAAAATGCAGGGTGTAGACAAGGTTGCTCAGGCGTTCCAGGAAGAATTAGGCATCAATTTTGGAGAATCCACAGCTGATGGCAAATTTACACTGGAATGGACACCTTGCATTGGTATGTGCGATCAGGCTCCAGCAGCACTAGTTAATGACAAGATGATCACCAGACTTTCCAGTGATTCCGCACGGGAAATTGTTAAAACTCTTTTGGAAAACGAAGACGAGAATCGTCTTACGCACATGATAGGTGATGGCAATAATGCTAATCCACTTGTTAATTCCATGGTAAATAATAATATCCGTGAAGAGGGTCCAGTTATTTTTGCTGAACTAGAAGCAGGAAAAGCTATTCATAAAGCTCTTGCAATGTCAGCAGTTGAGGTTATTAGAGATGTAAAAACTGCCAGACTTCGCGGTCGCGGTGGTGCTGGGTTCCCAACTGGAATGAAGTGGGAATTCACAAGAGGTGCTGATGGTGACGAAAAAGTCGTTATCTGTAACGCCGATGAAGGTGAACCTGGAACTTTTAAAGATCGTGTAGTTCTTACAGAAAAACCTGATCTTATGTTTGAGGGAATGACAATTGCCGGTTATGCCATTGGTGCACAGACTGGTGTTGTTTATCTTCGTGGTGAATACGCATATCTTAGAAGCTATCTTGAGAATATTCTTGCAGAACGCAGAAATGCTAACCTTCTTGGTAATAATATTCTTGGTAAAGAGGGTTTCAATTTTGATATCAGAATTCAGATGGGTGCTGGCGCTTACATTTGTGGTGAAGAAACAGCATTGATTAGCTCTTGTGAGGGCCTTAGAGGCGATCCTAAAAATCGTCCTCCATTCCCTGCACAGAAGGGTTATCTTACTCTTCCTACATCTGTAAACAATGTGGAAACCTTCTGCTGCGTTGCTCAGATTGTTGATAAGGGTGCCGGTTGGTTTGCTGAAATGGGTTCAAAAGGTTCTTCAGGAACCAAATTGCTCAGCATTTCCGGTGATTGCATAAGACCTGGTGTATATGAGCTTCCATTCGGAATTGTAATTAGTGATATGCTTGAAAAAGCGGGTGCTGTTGATGCTTACGCTGTTCAAATAGGTGGCCCTTCAGGTCAGCTTATTGGGAAAGCCGATTTCAATCGTACTATCTGTTATGATGATGTAGCAACTGGTGGCGCTGTTATGATTTTCAACAAAGATCGTAATCCTCTTGAAATAGCTCACGAGTTCATGGAATTCTTCTGCGAGGAGAGTTGTGGATACTGTACTCCATGCCGCGCAGGTAATGAGCTTATCAAAGAGCGTCTTGAAGTTATAATGAGGGGCGAAGGCACTCCTGAAGACCTGACATATCTTGAACAGCTTGGCAACACTGTGGCTGTTTCAAGTAGATGCGGTCTTGGTCAAACTTCTCCGAACCCGGTTCTTACTTCATTGAAGAATTTCCGTGGCGAGTACGAGAAGCTTGTTAAGGAAAACAAAGATGGTATGCAGCGCACCTTTGACATTCACAAGGCTCTTGCCACAGGTGAGGAACTTCAGGGGCGCAAGTCCGTGATTTACGCTGACTAAGAAAGGGTTCCAAAATGAGCGATAAAATTAAGTTCACCATTGATGGAGTCGAGATAGAGGCTACACCTGGTCAGACAATCATGCAGGCTGCAGATGAAGCTGGAGTTTATATTCCTCGTCTTTGTGCACACAAAGACCTGCTTCCTTTCGGCAGTTGCCGAGTTTGTACTGTTATGGTAAATGATAGACCTCAGGCAGCTTGTACTCAGCCTGCTTCTCAGGGTATGTATGTTGAAAGCGAAACTGAAGAGCTTCGTCAGATCCGTACAAATCTTGTTGAGATGCTTTTTGTAGAAGGCAATCACTATTGTCCTTTCTGCGAAAAAAGCGGTAATTGCGAGCTTCAGGCTCTTGGTTACAGACTTGGAATGCTTGCACCTAAGTATCCGTATATGTTTAACAAACATGATGTAGATGCCAGTCATCCTGATATCTATATCGATCACAACCGTTGCATTCTTTGTGCAAGATGTGTTCGTTCCTCCAAGGAATTAGACGGGAAGAATGTGTTCCAGTTTGTTGGACGCGGTATACATAAGAAAATAGCTTTCAACTCTGATACTAATCTGGCAGCTACAAATGTTTCAGTGACAGATAAAGCAATAGAGAATTGTCCTGTTGGAGCCATTCTTACAAAAGGTGTGGGTTATGCCGTGCCTATTGGAAAGCGTATGTATGACTCCCAGCCTATCGGGTCCGATATTGAAGCCCGTAAAGCAACAGAGAAGTAAGGATGAGGTTATAAATTATGGCAAAACCAAAAATAGCTACCGCATCGCTTGCTGGATGCTTCGGTTGTCACATGTCACTTCTTGATATTGATGATCGTATTTTAAAGCTGGTTGAACTTGTAGATTTTGACAAGTCACCGGTAGATGATATTAAGAAGTTCACAGGTCGCATAACCGTTGGTCTTATTGAAGGCGGATGTTGCAACGAAGAGAATGTACATAACCTTCAGTACTTCCGTGAAAACTGTGATATTCTTGTATCTCTTGGGGAATGTGCTATCATGGGTGGAATTCCAGCCATGCGTAATACTATTCCTCTGAAAGAATGTCTGGATGAAGCTTACTTAAACGGACCAACCGTTTACAATCCAAGTGGAAAAATACCTGGAGACAAAGATCTTCCACTTATTTTGGATAAGGTCTACCCTTGTCATGAAGTGGTAAAGATGGATTACCATCTGCCAGGCTGCCCACCGTCAGCAGATCTTATTTGGCAGGCACTGGTCGCATTGCTTGAGAACAAGCCAATGGACCTGCCTTATGAAGTCATCAAGTATGATTGATATTAAGGAGGATCGCCTTGGGTGTAACTAAAAAGGTTGTAATAGAGCCGGTGACCAGAGTCGAGGGACACGGAAAAGTCACCATATTACTGGATGAAAAAGGACAGGTTACCAGAGCCCGTTTACATATCGTTGAATTCCGCGGATTTGAACGATTCATACAGGGTCGTCCCTTCTGGGAAGTTCCTGTAACAGTTCAGCGTCTTTGTGGAATCTGCCCGGTGTCTCATCACCTTGCAGCTGCAAAGGCAATGGATGTTATTGTTGGTGCTGATAAGCTCACACCAACCGCTGAAAAGATGCGCCGTTTAATGCATTACGGTCAGACATATCAGTCACATGTTCTTCACTTCTTTCACTTGGTATCTCCTGATTTGCTTTTTGGATTTGATGCAGATCCAGCAGTGAGAAATATCATTGGTGTTATTAAGAAGTACCCAGAGCTTGCTGTTCAGGGTGTGATGATGCGTAAATTCGGTCAAGAAGTTATTAAAGTTACCGCAGGAAAGAAAATTCATGGTACCGGTGCAATCCCCGGTGGAATCAACAAAAACCTCAGCATAGCTGAGCGTGATTTCCTGCTTAAAGACATCGATCAGCAGATTGAGTGGTCTCGTGGCGCACTTAAGATTGCAAAAGATTACACTATTGAGCATCTTGAGGAGTTATCAGGATTTGGCTCATTTGATTCTAATCACCTTTCTCTCATAAGAGCAGATGGTGCTTTGGATCTTTATGATGGTGGAATCAGAATGATTGATTCTGAAGGTAACAAGGTTATTGATCATTTCAATAACCAGAATTACTCAGATATCATTGCAGAAGAAGTTAGAGACTGGTCTTATATGAAGTTCCCATTTATAAAAGATCTTGGTGTGGATAAGGGCTGGTACCGTGTTGGACCTCTTTCCCGAATTAACACAGCTGATTTCATTGATACTCCTGAAGCTGAATTGGCTCGTCAGGAATTTAAAGCAGTGACCTCAGGTAAACCTAATAACATCACAATGGCTTATCACTGGGCCAGAATGATTGAGGTTCTTCACTCCGCTGAAAAAATGAAAGAATTGCTTCTTGATGATGACCTTCAGGGAGAAGACCTTGTAGTTAAAGGTGAACGCCGTTCTGAAGGTGTTGGTATTATTGAGGCACCTCGTGGAACGCTTTTCCATCACTACAAAGTGAATGAAGACGATCAGGTAACTATGTGTAACCTTATTGTTTCCACAACAAGCAATAATGTACCTATGAACCTTGCTGTTGAAGGTGTAGCTAAGAAGTATCTCTCTGGTACAGAAATTACCGAGGGTCTTCTGAACCGTGTTGAAGTTGCTATCAGGGCTTATGACCCTTGTCTTTCCTGTGCAACTCATGCACTGGGCAAAATGCCTCTTACAGTGAGTGTTGTAGATCACTGCGGGCAGATTGTTGATAAGAAGTCAACCTGATGACTGGAACTGGAAAAAAAGTTCTTGTTTTTGGATATGGAAATCCAGGCCGTCTTGATGACGGTCTGGGTCCTATTTTCGCTGAAGAATTTGAAAAGCTCAATCTGGAAGGCGTATCAGTTGATTCTAACTATCAGCTTTCTGTGGAAGATTCTGCTGCAATAGCTGAACATGATTATGTTATTTTTGTTGATGCAGATGAATCTGGACCAGAGCCTTTTCATTTTGAACATGTTGTGCCTAGGGCTCACATGAGCTTCTCCTCCCACAGCATAAGCGCCGATGCACTTATGTCCATGGCCGAGGAATTATTATCCAGCAAAGCTGAAGCTTATATGCTTGGTATAAGAGGATATGAGTTTAATGAGTTTGGCGAATGGTTATCTCCCAAGGCAAAGAAGAATCTCGCGGAAGCGCTAGTTTTTTTAGAAAAGGCTCTTGGGGATTGCAATTTTGCAATGTATGTGAACCGGTTTGGTATAAAAAACCGGTAAATGTAAATGCACCTTTTGAACCGTGCAGATCGAAAAGAGGATAAGTTATGAAAGATGGAAAACACGTTATTCTGTGCGTTGATGATGACACTGATATGCTTGATGCCATTGAGATTCTTGTAGAGAGTTTTGGGTATTCTGTTGTTACTGCATCCAGTGCAGAAGAAGGGCTTAAAAAGTTCAAATCCGTGAATCCTGACCTTGTCATCGCTGATTTGATGATGGAGGAAGTAGACTCTGGAACAGGACTTGCCAAGGACTTGAAGCTTGCAGGATGCAAGGTTCCGGTTTATCTTCTCAGTTCTGTTGGTGATGCTCTTAGAGATAATACGAATTATGCCGAGCTTTCTCTTACTGGTGTGTTTCAGAAACCGATTCAGCCAAAAGTTTTGGCAAGAACACTTAAGAAAGAGTTGGGTTAACCAACTGATATTATGTTGACTGATTCGTTTATTCGCTTGACGGTAGATCTTTCAGGTATACTGCAGGGAGTTGGATTTAGACCTACCATGGCTCGAATAATGGCTAGTGCAGGTTTAACCGGATGGGTAAGGAATCAGTCAGGTACTGTTCGACTGGTTATTGACGGTACAGTTGGTGCAGTAAATGATTTCATTACAAGATTACCAAAAGAACTCCCTCCAAAGGCTCGTTTGGAGGGAGTTCATGTGGTTAGTAAAGTACCGATACTTTCTGGTGAGGTTGCTGTTAGTTTTGAAATTTTAGAAAGCTCCGCCGGTGATTCAATGAAAATATCAATTCCAGCCGATCTTGTCATGTGTGAAGACTGCCGGGCAGAGGTTTTTGATCCTGATTCCAGATTCTACCTTTATCCTTTTACTACATGTACCAATTGCGGGCCTCGTTATACGGTTGTTGAATCTATGCCTTATGACAGGGAAAGAACTGCTCTAAAAGAATTTCCATTGTGTTCGGAATGCCTTTCTGAATACACTAATCCTTTAGATAGGCGTTTTCATGCTGAAAGTATAACATGTCCAATTTGTGGCCCATGCCTTTCTTGGGCAAACGCTGAGGGAATAGTACTTCCTGTTAAAAAACCATTGATTGAGGCTCGAAAAGCAATCTCTATGGGAAAAATCGTGGCAGTTCGAGGTATAGGTGGTTTTTTATTAACAGGTGATGCTACAAATAGAGATTTTCTGATTAGTTTACGGCATCGTAAAAATCGACCTGCTAAACCATTCGCGGTAATGGCGCGTAATCTTAAAGTTCTTGCTAAACATTGTTTTATTTCTTCCGCTGAAAAAGAATTATTGTGTTCTTCTCAATCTCCTATTGTTGTTTTACGAATTAAACCTGAAAGCACACTTCCATTTGATTTATTAACTCCAGGTTTAAGTAATTTAGGTGTAATGTTACCAACAACCCCGCTTCACTCTTTGCTGGCAGAAAAAACAGATAATGATATCATTGATTCTTTTGATTTTTTAATAATGACCAGTGGCAATAGAAGTGGAGAACCAATTTGTATAACCAATCAACAGGCTTTTAATCGACTAGAAGGTATTGCAGATTATTTTCTTAACCATAATCGGGGAATTAATCTTAGGAATGACGATTCTCTGGCGGTGGTAAACCAAGGTGAGGTTCAACTGTGGCGCAGGGCCAGAGGTTATGCGCCTGAGAGTTTAAAACTAAAACAAACACTTGATAGAACAGTTCTAGCCATGGGTGCAGAACTTAAAAATACTGTTTGCTTGGGCTTTGATAATGAAGCTGTGCTCTCACCGCATATTGGAAATCTTGAAACACCTGAAGCCCTTGATAGTCTTGAGCAGGTGGTTCAGTCTTTTCCAGTGTACTTTAACAGGGCTCCTGAAGTTATCGCCATTGATCCACATCCTGATATGCATTCATCTCGGTTAGGTAGAAAACTTGCAGCAAAATTAAAGATTCCTCTTGTTGAAGTTCAACATCATTTTGCACATGCAATGTCTGTTATGTGTGAACACAGTCTTGAAGAAGCCATCGCAATTGTTTTTGATGGCACCGGCCTGGGAACAGATGGAACTATTTGGGGTGGGGAAATGTTGTTAGTTCGTGCCAACAACTGGAAAAGGCTAGGTACCTTAGCACCCACAGAATTGATAGGGGGGGATGCTGCGGTACAAAGGCCGGCTCGTCAGCTTATTACTCGTTTCTGGCAACTGGGGTTAATTGTAAATGAAAGCTGGAGAAAACGGCTAGGAGTCAGTGATTTTGAACTTTCGGTTTGGCGAAAGCAGTATGACCGGTCTCTTAATACATTTACCAGCCATGCAGCTGGAAGAGTTTTTGATGCGTTTTCTGCTGGTCTTGGTATAAGTCCAGATAAGGTTAGTTATCAGGGGCAGGCTGCAATCTGGCTTGAGGATGCAGCTTTAAGAAATAAATCAGAAAATTTACCTGAACTGGGTTTTGAAGTAAGTCACAAGAATGGTTTATTTGTAGTAGATTTGTCTCCTGTATTCCTTTCTCTTCACAAGGAAAGCCCTGTGGGGGATGAAATATATGAATGGGCAGCTGCATTTCATCTAACTATGGTGGAAGCTGTTTTAGCTATGATTGAATTTGCCAGATTGGAAACTCCAGATTTGCCTGTTGTTCTTTCCGGTGGAGTGATGATGAACAGGTATTTTGTTTCCCGTCTTGTTGAAACATTAGGAAAAAAGAAGATTAAAGTATTTGTACATCAGCTTGTTCCACCCAATGACGGTGGTATATCGCTGGGTCAGGTTTATGCAACTAGAGGAGCCGAATGATATGTGTCTTGCAGTACCTATGAAGGTTATGGAGCTTAAAGCAGACGGAACTGGTGTTTGTGAATTAGAAAACATTCGTTACGATGTTGATATTTCTTTAATAGAAAACGTACAGCTGGAAGATTTTTTGATTGTACACGCAGGTTTTGCTATTGAAAAACTTGATGTTGCCGAGGCAAACCAACGCTTACAACTTTTCAAAGAGCTTGCAGAGACTTACAGTGATGGGCAGCTTGACTGATGAAATACATTGATGGATTTCGTAATCATCTGGCAGCAAAAGCCATTACCAAAGATATTCACGAACTTGCTTCCAAGTTGTCTGAAAAGAATATTGAAGCTAGAATCATGGAAGTGTGTGGAAGTCATACTATGTCTATTGCCCGTTATGGTATTAGGCAGATTCTTCCCAAAAATGTTCGTCTGATCAGTGGCCCAGGGTGCCCAGTATGTGTAACTGATGCGGCATACATTGATGCTGCAATAATTCTTGCAGAAGAACGAGCAGTGCATATAGCAACTTTTGGTGATATGTTGAAAGTTCCTGGCAGTTCTAGAACTCTGGCTGATGCCCGTGGTGCAGGGGGGAATATACATGTGTGTTATTCACCTTTGGATGCAGTTAAACTTGCAAAGGAAAATCCTCTAGAGCAATTTGTTTTTCTGGGAATTGGATTTGAAACAACTGTTCCTCCTGTTATTTCTATCATAAAAAAAGCAAAAGCTGAAAAGCTTACTAATATTTCAATTCTTACTGCATTTAAACTTGTTCCGCCAGCATTGGAAGCTCTTGCACAGGATAAGGATGTGGCAGTAAATGCTTTTCTTCTTCCAGCACATGTGTCTGCAATAATCGGGGCTGAAGCTTATACAGATTTTGTAAAAAGGCATAATATATCTTCAGTAATTGCAGGTTTTGAACCGCTGGATATTTTGCTGGGAATAAAGGGTCTTCTTCAACAGCTTGTGCAAGGTAAGGTTGAACTGGTTAATCAGTATACCAGAGTGGTTAAAAATCAGGGGAACAGAGTTGCCCTTAATCTTATGGACACTTACCTGAAACCTTCAGATGCTTCATGGCGGGGAATAGGTACAATACCTCAAAGTGGTTTAATACTTCGGGATGAATATGCAGATTATGATGCTTCCAAAAAATATAATGTGAGCACCCAAGGTGGTACCCCAGACAAACGGTGCCGTTGCGGAGATGTTTTAAGGGGAATCATTTTCCCTGATGAATGCCCATTGTTTAATAAAGAGTGCACACCTCTTTTTCCCATTGGCCCATGTATGGTGAGTTCTGAGGGTAGCTGTGCCGCTTATTACAAATATTCGAGGTGAGAACTAATGAAAATGAAAAAAACTGAAAGAATACTACTAGGTCATGGTGGCGGGGGAAAGCTTTCTCGCAATCTTATTGATAATGAAATAGTTACAAGGTTTGCCACAGACGGACCCTTGGTTGGTTTACCTGACGGAGCGTCACTTCAGATAGGTTCTGAAAATCTTGTTTTCTCCACTGATAGTTTTGTTGTTAGCCCACTTGAATTTCCCGGTGGAGACATCGGCAGGCTTGCAGTTCATGGTACTGTTAATGATGTATCGGTTTCAGGGGCTAAGCCTTTGTGGTTATCTCTTGCGTTGATCATTGAAGAGGGTCTTGAAATCTCTGTATTACGCCGCATTTTAGATTCTATAAAAGAGGCTTCTGATGAAATCGGTGTAAAAATTGTTACAGGAGATACTAAGGTTGTTGCCCGTGGTCAGTGTGACAGGTTATTCATTAATACAGCAGGAATAGGTAAAAAAATTCCTAATCTGAACACAGGAGTAAACAGAATTAAACATGGGGATGTTGTTTTAACAAGCGGTACTCTTGGTGATCATGGAATGGCAATCATGGCTGCTCGGGAAAAGCTCACTTTAAACAACAAACTGCTTAGTGATACAGGTTCTGTTCACAGGCTTGTGGCTGCTGCTGCCAAATGGGCAGAGGGTGTAAAATTCATGCGTGATCCCACCCGTGGGGGAATTGCTTCTGTTCTTGGGGAAATTGTTGAAAATGAATCTTTCGGAATAGTACTGAAGGAAGAAAAAATACCTTACAATCCTGATGCCAGGGCAGTTGCTGAAGTTCTTGGAATTGACCTTATGCATGTGGCTTGTGAAGGAAGAATGCTTTTGGTATGCTCTTCTGATATTGCCGAGAATGTTCTTTCCGCGTGGAAAGCTCTTCCTGAAGGGGCTGGAGCAGAGATAATCGGAAAAGTTACCAATGATAAAGGCAGGGTTATTTTAGAAACTCTGATAGGTGGTCGCCGAATGGTAGACATTCCACAGGGCGAACTTTTACCAAGGATCTGCTGATGCATGAATTTAGTTTAGCAATAGATCTTGTTGACCAGTTAACTGAAGCATTAGCCAGGGAAAATGCAACAAAAGTAGTTTCTATTAATGTGGTTATTGGTGCAATGAGCGGGGTGGAAAGGGTTCCATTTGAATTTGCTTTTCCCCAAGCGGCTGAAGGTACTGCCCTTCAAGGGGCTGTGCTTAATATTCAGGAAGTGCCACTTATTTTAAAATGTAGTGATTGTAATCAGCAGACAGAAACTGATGATTTGATCATGATCTGCCCACTGTGTAATTCTGTTTCTGTGGAAATTGTGCAGGGGAAAGAATTTCTTATAAAGTCTATGGAGGTACAATAATGTGTCAGGATTGCGGATGTGAACAGGGCAATGCAAAGGCCTATTTTGAACATACTCACCATACCCATGATGAACATTCTCATGAACATAACCATCAGGGTACAGGTGAAATTCATGTACATGTTTATACCGATCAGAATATGCAGCAGAACGGAATTCATATTCACCTCCATCTGAATGGCGAGAATCAGGACAACCATCATCATCATGATCACCACGAACACCATGACCATGAACACGAACACGAACATAAAAATACGGAAGAGCCAACCCGTGAGGTAATACTTGAATCTCGCGTGCTGGCCAGGAATGATGAGTTTGCCGAAAAAAACAGAAATTTTCTGAATGAACGAAACTGTGTTGCCATTAACTTTATTTCATCTCCTGGTTCAGGCAAAACATATCTTCTTGAAAAAACACTTGAGGGTCTTAATGGTAGAGTGAAGTGTGCTGTTATTGCAGGAGATCAGCAAACAGATAATGATGCAGTGAGACTGCAGGGCAAAGGCGCTCCTATTATTCAAATTGAAACAGGCAGCTCATGTCACTTGAATGCTGAACAGGTTGGTGAAACATTCCAGCAGGTTCTGGAAGATGATACCGAACTTCTTTTCATAGAAAATGTAGGTAACCTTGTTTGCCCAGCAGCATTCGATCTAGGAGAAAACATCAAAATTGCCCTTCTTTCAGTTACAGAGGGTGAAGACAAACCATTAAAGTATCCTGTGATATTCCACGATGCAACTGCCAGTGTGATCACCAAGAATGATCTTCTTGAACACCTTGATGTTGATATGAACAAATACAGAGATTCTCTTAACAAAATACATCCCAATGGCAAAATCTTTGAGCTTTCCGCTCTTACAGGAGAGGGCATGGATAACTGGCTGGATTACCTGGAGAGTTTAGTTCGGTAGAGAAGCTAAGTTCACAGACAAAAATTTTAGACAGAACCATGTAAATCAGAAAGCACTGTTTGCAATTTGCATGGTAATTTTCAGGAGGTGGTGGCGAAATGCCACCACTTCTTGTTATAACAATTTGGAAAGTATATATTTTAGTCGAAATATGGAAGTACTAATTCCAGAAAAGGTCTAAAAATGGAGATAGCATCTCCATCAGAACTTTAAGAATTAAAACCTAAACTAAGGCTTAAAGTATGGCACAGAAGCAAATTAGGAAGTTGTGTTTTGTAAGACCCCTTAATGGATCAAGTGGCCAAATGATTTCAGTACTATGCTGGAATTTGTTTGCCATTGACAGCCCCTCGTGTCTCTATACTCGTCATTAGTGATATTATTACACTATTTGACGCAGAAAGTGGGGCCATGATGAAATCGATTCCGACATTCTGGATATATTCTTTCATAATACTTCTAACAGCAACAGCCATATCCTTCTCAGACAGCCCACCTGCAAACACAATTCCGATTGTGGGATTAAAGCCCAGCTACGAAGAAATCGATACTGAATTCTTCTGCTTTCTCTCATGGCATCACTTTGATGGACTGAGCAGACAGTTTTATGATGAAGAAGATATTTTAGAGAATGTAGTTCTGTCCGGTGACACAACAGGAATGATAACACTGGTGAACCCGAATAATCTCACATGGATAACTCAAACCTATTCTCACATGTTTGCCATGGATACTGATTCTGCCTATGCAAGGCCCGGATGGAATGGTTACAAAATCAATGATACCACTACAATTGCTTCTGATACTCTTCTGTCCACAAGGTCTACCTTTGAGATGATAGACATGATGGAAGCAGTTGCAGAAGAACTAGATACTCTTTTCAATCAGGAATCACATAGTGTCTGGTTTTATTACGGTTATGATGAAGCTCCAGCCAATCAGTGGAACCGTATGGTTAACGAAAGTTCTGCTTATGACAACTTTATTCCAAGTCTTTTCACCCAGGCAATGGACAGCGTTTACCGGCCCGAACTTGAGCTTGCCTCAGACAGCACATGGCAACCCACCCTGGAAGAGGTGGACAAACGCGGTACTCTTTCGTGGATGAACCACTACATTAAGCAGCAGGATTCAATAAGAGAGATTAACTACATTATTTCTTGCATGCACACAATTACAGACTGGGCTGGATTTCATAATAAAACCCTTGAAAACAACAATACCCCACCCAGACCCACAGATCTGGCACAGGCTGTTAGGTCACTGTTCTCAATGGAATATCAGGGTTATGTCTCAGGTTCTATTCAACCTGCTCCAGAGAGCAACCACCCAAGCTTCCTGGCTCTGGATGCATACCCATTCAGGCTTGTGGGAACCAAATACCAGGTAGACAGTTCATATACACAGCTGCTCGGTGACAGTCTTGAAAACTGGATGCTTGATCACTATGAAGTGGGCATGGACTCCACCTTCATTACCGCCTGGAACATCAGGAATGACAGTCTTCTGGCCAACGATATCGCTGTTCTCTTCGTGCCGCAGTCTTTTGGGCGAGCTGGGGGAAAAGATATGTGGAATGATTTATTAACTGTTCTTAAATACGGTTCCTACGCTTACCGCATCCCCACCCCTCAGGAATTCAGGATGACCTGCAACAGTGGACTTATCAGAGGCGCAAAGGCAATCCTTCCCTATTGTTTAACAAGCTACAACAGTGGTGCCGGTGATTTGACAGATGCCGGTCTTCTTGATGAAAACAACATTCCGTTTGATGCACCATATGAGGAATGGGTGTACATGGACAGACCTACAGACTCTCTCTCCTACATCTCTCCTGACTCTATAGCACCTTTTATTAATGGGTATGACCCATTCTATGACCTTCCTCCCAGGCCAACTTCTGTTTTGGGTAGCCAGCGAAATACAGAGAATTTCCTGTTGTGGAAATTCTCTGCCTACGGAAGACTCTTTAACAGTGTAAAGAAAACATTCGCTGAGATTGCTAGGGTTGCTCCAGAGCTTGCACTGTTGAACTGGTGGGAATACAACCAGAACAATGCAGATATTGACTATGACGGTACTGAACCGTCAATGTTCAGAGAACCTCAGATCAAAGTGTTTACAGATGAGGATGAAGATAACTGTTATCTTTATTATCTTAATACCTTCTGCCGAGCAGACAATAATCCTTTTGAGATTGTTGTAGAATCCAGTGATTTCCCCCCAAACACACCTTTCAGTGAATATGCTCTTGATCACAGCAGAAGATTCATAATTGAAGGAGAGTTTTCAGGACAGGACACCTACATATTTACAGACACCCTTGATGCAGGTGAAGCCCGACTTCTGCAAATGTTCCATGACGAAAATCCGCTCTTGGCAGATATTCGGATTACAGATCCCGATTTATTCGTAATACTGCCGTATGATAGCGATACACTTTCAGATTGCCAAAGCTATCCTGGTACGCCGGTAGCCATTCATGCCAGTTTCTACAACATGGGCATGAACTCTCTCAATAATATTTTTGTATACCTGAAAGACGAAACAAACAATGTGATGCTCGACACAGCCAAAGTGAGTTTCGAAGGTCTTAGTACCAGTTCCTGCTATGAGCAGGACAGAGCCGAGGCTGTGTTTACCTGGACACCGGACTCTACCGATATTGGCGTGCACAGGCTTAGAGTCTTCACTCAAGAGCTAAATGAGCCTGATATCACTGATAATGATGCAGAGCTAGTGTATGTGGTAAAACCCAGGGATTACGCAACAGAGATTCTTAATAACCCCT
This sequence comes from Candidatus Sabulitectum sp., assembly GCA_029938555.1. Classification (GTDB taxonomy): domain Bacteria; phylum Fermentibacterota; class Fermentibacteria; order Fermentibacterales; family JCC-6; genus Sabulitectum. The sequence continues at coordinate 17,388 of JAOZUR010000043.1, forward strand.
GGGATATGACTGAGGCAACATCTACACCATTCCCCATCTGGAACACAGAAGATATTAAATCAATGATAGGCTGGAACACCAGTCTGTTCACTGACTCTGTCAGCGGGATGTTTGAAGGAGGCATTTCTGACCCGACTCAGTTAAACAGGATGTTCCTGAACACAGGGCATGGTTCATCAGACTGGATTGATGCTGATGAATTTGTTAATTTCAGTTTAATTGGCAAGGCATCAAGAGATATAACCATAGAATTGTACTGGATTGACAGCCACGGAGATACAAGTCATATTAATCCTGGAATAAGCCTTACTTCATCCTGGCAGGAGATTGATCCTGTAGATTTGTCAGCCATTTTGGGGTCAACCTGGGGTGGCAATTTGAAGAAACTCTGGATTGAGTTTAACGGAGGTAACTTGCCGGTGAGTATTAGGATTGGCTTTATCAAACTGACTGAGTAAAGAGAGAAGGTAGCATTATGAAATTCACACAGATACTAACAGTAATTCTCCTGCTTCTACTAACCACCAGTGTGCTTGCCATGGGTCCGCCAGAGATTGAGTGGGAGAGATTATACTTTTCTGGACACGCGTGGTCATTCATCAGATCCATTATTGAAACCAGTGATGGCGGATTTGCAGCTACAATTGGAGTATCAGCAGACACATCATACTCTCTGTACAAACTTTCTAGTGATGGTGATATCCTCTGGGGAGCAAGATCAGATTTGGATAATCAGGGTGGTGAGCATGTTATTGAACTTGAAAATGGAGATTTAATTGTAACCGGCTGGGGTAGAGAAACTCCAGAATCCAATGGCGATCTCCTGATTTCAAGGTTTGACTCTATCGGTCAAGAAATCTGGACAAAGTTATACAACTCCAGTTATGACGGTTCAGAAATTGGCTACTCTGTTGCCCAACTACCAGATGGTGGCTTCGCCATCTGTGGAGAAATATATCCTGATGGTATGAACCAGGCCTGGATTCTTCGCACAGATGCTTTGGGAGACACTCTCTGGACAAGAGAGTGGGGGTGGCAGTACGGCGACAAAGCTGTGACAGTTCTTTACATTGATAACGGTCTTACTGTTCTAATGCAAGGAAGAACTGAAACTACTTCCGGTGGACCCCATCTTGTCAGGTATGATTTGGATGGAAATCTCCTTTGGGAAACGGTTTTGGAATACCCATACTCAGGTTCATCTTTACAGGCGCAGGATATGTGTAGAGCCTCTGATGGAGGGTTACTTTTTCTGGACAATTATCACCCCCGTATTGCTCACTTTGATATCCTTGGCAACTTTGACTGGTTCTTCAGTGCTCCAGGTAGCGGTTCAAATTATGGCTGGTCAATAAGCACCACAATGGATGGTGGCTTTATTTATACTGGAGAAAATACAATACCGCTAACGAATGGATTAAAATTAGAAAGAAGCGGGATGATCTCACGGCATGATTCCCAGGGGAACGAGCTCTGGAGTAACTTCGTTTACGGTTGCACTGTTCTTTACTCTGCCTGTCAGTTATCTCAAGGCGGCTACATTGCAGCAGGCAGAGCATTTACCAGTACAGACAGTTACCAAGGATATTACCAAGGATACCTGATCAAGTATGCCCCTGAACTGGGAATTGAATCTGGTAATGTTTCTGTTGTTGAGATTGCGTCTGTGTCTCCCAATCCGTTTTCTTCCAGTTTAAGTATCACTTGCAGTCTACCCTCACAGGTTGAAACCTCTCTTACTGCTTATGATCTTAATGGTAGAATTGTTGATGTGGTTGAGGTTGGTTCTTTCCCAGCAGGAGAGCATACTGTTTTGTGGACTCCTTCTTCAGAACTTTCCTCAGGTTGTTACCAGATAAGGCTTCACACTGATATTGGTACTGATGTGGTAAACTGCGTTTTGCTGAAGAAATAATCGAATTTTCTTGGTGTATGACAGCAAGAAAGATTCTTCACTAATACTTCAAATAATTAGTTTTTCTAACGGCTTATTTTATTTTAAGTATGGCAGTTTCTTTGTTTAATGCTTTTGCCTCTTTTGTTTTTTTCAAAATATCAACATTGTCTTTCAGGTAATCCAGTATCTGTTTGATGTCTTTAATTTCTGATACAATTGGGCAGACTCTGGTTTTCATGTTGATTTTTTTGAAATTAGGACTCATCTGGTTTGCAATGATGAAATCAATGTCTTTCCCAAGATATGAAATAATTGATTGACGCTTATCGGTTGAACCATGAGCTGTGGTCTCATCCAGGTTTTTGAATTCGTTTTTTAGATTTTTTGTGATATTGATTGATCCATTCTCTTCAATTTCACCAAGAATAAATAATTCTGAATCTCCAAAGTGGTTGGATGTTAAGTTAATTCCGTCACTGCTTGCCATGGCAAATTTGATTTTTTCTGTGCTTGACATGTTGTCTCCATTTTTCTGAATTTAAAAATATATGTTTGAATTCATATCATTGAAAAGATGGAAGTGTCAAGTGTAGATAAAATAATTTTGAATCAGTTGTATCTTTTTGTTGATAAAACTATATTTTGTCGGTTCAAACAATTCATTAGTTGACTTGAAGGAGGAGTCTAATGTTCATGAGTAGTAGAAGAAACTTGTTAATTTCTGTTTTTATTGTGATCTTTTTTGCCGGTTCTGCATTGGCAGAACAGGTTAATTACAGACATGATGTACAAATCCCACCACCAGGTGAAATAGGTCCTGCGGTTTATCTTGAGAATCCAGGTGTACCTCTTTCGCCCCCTGCTAACCCGCAGGTTGGTGATTCCTGGACATGGTGGTTATGGACATGGCAACCAATGCCACCACACTTTGAAGAAATGGTTTGTACGGTTCGAGGAGTAAGTGACAGAGCTTATGTTGTTGTTCAAGAGGATGACTGGCTGGTTACAATCGATCAGGCTGATGTAGATTCCATTCTTTTTCATTGGGAAGAGTCTACCCCTGGACCATATCCAGATCAAGGAATTTTCGAGATTGATAGCCTTTCTTTCGGTAATCCACCGGATGAACTTGATGGGGATCCAAGGATTTATCTTATGTGGTACAATTTTCACATAAATGCAGATGGATTCTTTTTCTTTTTTGATGAGTTTCCTGAAGGAACATTCCCTGAATATCATAGCAACGAATGCGAAGTTCTTTACTTGAATCCTACCAGTTCTGGTGGTCCTTCAGGTGATTATATGCATGCTGTGATTGCCCATGAATTCCAGCACATGATTCATTGGAAATATGATGATGATGAGCTGTTATGGGTGAATGAAGGGTTATCTGAACTTGCTATGTGGTTCTACGGAAATCCTGATAATATTTCTTCTTTTAACAGTAATCCAGATAACAATCTTACTGTTTGGGAAGGTGGATGGGCAGATTACATTAAAACCTATCTATGGACTTTATATTTCTTTGAACAGTACGGAGGGCACCCAGCAGTTTATGCTTTAGTGCATGAACCTCTTAATTCCATGGCAGGTTATGACGCTGTTCTGGATGATTTTGGGTATTCTGAGAGTACAGAGGATATTTTCAGTGACTGGGTTGTTGCGAATTTCCTTGACGATACCACTATTGAGGATGGAAGATTTGGTTATGCAGGGGACGATCTGCCTAATTTCCAGGCCATGACTTATTCTTCATACCCTGTTGAAGCTACCACTGCAGTGAATAACTGGGCGGCTGATTATTATCGTTTCCAAGATATTCCTTATGAGGATCTTGTTCTTACCTTTGATGGTGCTGATGATAACGAGTATTCGGTTCGCGCACTTGTTATTCATGAATCTGCTGCCACAGAAGTTTTAGATATGACTCTAAACGGGTCCTCCCAAAGTGGTACTCTTACAGTGAGTGGTCTTGATGAAGGCGATCAGGTTATTCTTGTTGCTGCAAGCATTTCCAGCACCGGCGGACCTATGTATTCATTTACAGCTGGTGATGGTCTTGGTGTATCCACTGATCCTTCGTCTACAGAAACTAATCTTAACATGATTCCATCATCCAATCCATTCAGCAGCAGTGTAACATTGCAGTTGAATTGGGGTGCAGATGCCACACAGACCGTTGTTGTGGATATCTTTGACATTCAGGGTCGAATGGTAAATTCTATTTCTACTGACGTGTTCTCTCCAGGAGCTGCTTCGGTTATATGGAATGGTCAGTTGCAGAATGGAACTGATGCTAATGCCGGTATCTATTACGCCAGAGTTTTAGTTGATTCTGAAGATTGTACTGTTAAGTTAATGTTGCTTCCCTGATTTTTACTGAGAATAAGTAAAACCTGCTGTGCTATTCATTGGTACAGCGGGTTTTTTTTGCTTATTAATCCTTCTGGTATAATTGCTTATGATTTGGATTCGGAGGACTAAGAATCTTTATACTTGAAGCAGAGTAATTTCCACATTTTGAGTTGGGGTGGTGCTTATGGTTGGTTTGATATTGATGGTTTTTGTAACTCAGCTTTCAATGTCTGATACTATTTGGACCGAAGAAGGTGAAGGGTATCAGATTGAAGTGTTTTTTCCCAGTCTCGTTCTTCAGAATGAATATGTAAGAGAAACTCTTGAAGATATGGCAAATGGGCAGATAGAGAGTTTTAAAGAGCAATTTAGAGAGTACTATACTACCACTGAATGGGTACTAGATTTGAGATTTGTGCATGAGCCGTCACCAGAGGGCATGGCTTGTATTGTTAATTGGACTTGGGCTTACACCGGCGGGGTGCATGGCAACTCAAATACACAGTCAATAATCTTTAATCTTAGCGATTCTTCCCTTATAAGTACTCTGGCATTACTTGGAGGAAGAGAGAACTTTGAACTATTCGCTTCGTCTGTTCTAACCAAGCTCAAGGAAATAGAGGTTGAAGGTGATTGGGCTGAGCGAGGTGCATCGGCAGATATTCAGAATTACCATAGTGTGTACCCTGTGCCAGACGAAAATGGTGATATCTCCGGGTATACGGTTATTTTCCCTCCGTATCAGGTGGCATGTTATGCTGCTGGTCCAATTGAAGTGTTTGTTCCTAAATGAGTTATTCTGTAGGTTCAAGCTGAATAAGTGCTTGTACACAACCTACAGTTGAAATTGTATCAGAGCAAACAAGGAGGAAGCTGTCTCCATCTGGAAGTTCAGTAAAGCTTCTCATTTAATCTGACTGTTACTATTCTACATACTCATTTGAATGCTTGTTGTAACATTCCGGGCAAATTGAGTGAGAAAGTAGAGCATCGGAATGCTCCGAAAGATAGTTTTCAAGGCTGCTCCAGAAACCTTCATCATCTCTTATATTTTTGCAGTAGCTACATACAGGAATAATACCTGAAAGAGATTCAATCTTTGCATGTGCTTCCTGCAGGCTGGTAGTTACTTTTTTGAGCTCTGTATTTTTTTTCCCAAGCAATTTTGCTTCATTAGCTTTAGCTGTGGTTTCAAGAAGTTTTTTTGTGGCTTTAAGCTGCTTTTCCGCATAAATCTGAAGAATTTTATCACTCTTTTCCTTAAATGTTTCTAGGAGAAGAAAGGCTTTTTCAAACTCTCCGGTCTCTTTGTAGAGGTTGATTAGATTTCTGTGAAGAGGTTCAACTAACTGCCAGATTACCTCTTTATCAAGCTCTTGCAAGGATTTTTCTAGTATTTTAGTTGATGTTGGAAGATCATTTTTTAATCTATGAATTTTTGCCAGTTGGAGTGAAATTGAAATTCGAAGATTCTTTTCAGTTGGAAGTGTTGTAGCTTTTAGAATATTTTCTGCTTTTTCTTGTGCCTCTTGAAGTTTATTCAAACCTATAAGTGAGCTTATTAGAACAATAAGAGAACGGCTTGATACTTCAAAATTGTTTAAAACTAGGCTATTTTGATAGGTTTTTTCCATAAGAGCAAAAGCTTCTTCATACTTTTTTTGAAATGA
>JAOZUR010000044.1 GCA_029938555.1 Candidatus Sabulitectum sp.
CTTCGACTTCACTTTGGGTAAACCCAACCATGGAGTTGAAAATTACTTTGTTTGAAATATTATCACCAATATTCATTCCGCTTGTAACATCACTAAGTACGAGTGGTGAAACACCGGTAACAAACATTCTGGCTATAGTACCAGATTCTGTTCCATTCTTAACTGCTGCAAAGAAACTACGCAAGAAACCAGCTTGATGAGTTACACGCTGATACCGTTCTTTGCCATGATGGATCAAGATATTGTTGGCAAAGTTATCGTATTCATCAATAAGCAGATAGAATTTGATATTGTTCAACTTCATCACACTGAGAAATTTTGCCAATAAATCAGTACCGTCTGTGATGTTTTTATAGTCTTCATTGAAATCAAAGTTTTTACAGAGTTGAGGATACAAAAAATAAAAGCCCTCAATGGCAATACTGATCCTTAGATCAAAACTAGTTTTTATCTTTTCACTATCCCCATCAGTTGGAATACCTGAAAAGTTAAGTTTTAGTATTGGGTAGCTGTTTCTGAGAGGTGTGGGATTTTTGCCGATGTAAGTATCACCAAACAATTCTTCAAACTGATCTTTTTTGTTAACATCATAATAGTGTTCTAAAATTGACAACCACAATGATTTACCAAAACGACGAGGCCGGAGAAAAAATAAATGATAAGTATTTAGATTCTCTAATGTCTCTATATATTTTGTTTTATCTACAAAATAATGATTAAACTCTTTTATCTTACCGTAACCGGCAGTACCATAAGGGACTTTTTTAATCTTTTCCATCTGCCCACTCCTGTCGAATTAACCTTCCACAGTGTAATATAGTGCTACTGACTATAATACCCAAACAAAATTCTATTCATTCTTAATCAGAAGAAGCAACAACAACAATCCTCCCTCTGACTTCATAAACACCACCGAAGCTGCTACTAAAATGAATGCAATAATGAATCTTTTAAAAATTTAGTGCTCTGTATATCTTAATACTTCAGTATAATGCGACTATATTCTGAGTGTCAGCAAGGCACTGTTTTATGCACATAGCACCGCTATGTAATTGAACCGGCAACGCTGCTGGTGCTCTGGAGAGCCAGCAGGATGCGAAGCTTTGCACAGGTAGTAATAATGACTACATCAACATTCACTACCACTCAAACGGCCAGAATACTTGCCGTTTATCAAGTTTACTATATTCAAGATAGCGATAGAATAAGCCAGCTCGATTTTTTAAATTAAAAGCTAAACAAGATGGAGTACAATTTTGGCAAAGCGTAAATGCCCTCTATGCAAAACAAGAAAAGCCAGCAGACAGTGTAGTAAATATGATACTTTTATCTGCTCAGTCTGTTGTGCTGAAAATCGAGATGAAAAGCTCTGCTCCAGTTGCACATATTTTAAAGCAGCACAAAATTATAGTTCAGGTAAGATAGCACAAAAGAAGGAGGATTCTATTGCTTCCGTTGACCTTGAGCTAATTGATGTTGTTGACGATTATCTTGAATTAGCAGAATCAGGCAAAGTTACTCAGGCAAGAATTGGGCTTGAAAAGCTTAATGATCGCTACCCTAATGAAGCTTTGATTCACTTCGGCATCGCTGTTACCTATTCTTTCCAGGAGAACCATCAAAAAGCTAAATCTTATCTACTGAAAGCTATTGAAATTGACCCACTCTACGCTGAAGCACATTTTAATCTCGCCCTTCTTTATCAACTTGAACTCAATTTGTACGGAGCAATTATACATTTTCGGAAAGTTTATGAAGTTAGTGAAAGTATTGAGCTGGCAGAAAAAGCAGAAGATATTCTGACCAACTATGAAGATATACTTATAAAAAAAGACGGAATGGATTTGAATTCTTATATGAAAAACCAAGAAACATTTTTTCTTGGATTTACTGAAATGGAACAGAACAATTGGAAAAAGGCAATAGAAGCTTTTCAGAAAGTTCTAGAAGTGAAACCAAATCATCTATCTTCCATGGGCAATATAGGCTTGTGTTACGGGCAGTTAACGGAATATAGTAAAGCAATTACTTATCTAGACATGGCTTTGGAAATCGACCATGAATATGAACCTGCTATTTCTAACAAAGCTATATTTTCAACACTGCTGGATGGAGAGCCGCTACCAAAGGGCAAAATTCGTGTAGGCTATTATGGAAATACTTCACACAAGAAATGAGGCAGATTCAGTTGCAAACACAGGCAACTTTAACAACTTCGACTGAGCAGCATAACCTATTATGCTGCGTTGCCTGTTCTATCCCTGCGCACTAACCAGCTGTTAAAGCATTACAAAGTGGCTATTCTGGAATTATCATTTTACCTAAATTTTGAAATTGAAAAAACTGGAGAAAATCAGAAAAAACGCTAGGATCAGCGTTAATACCGCAGAAGCCTTCAGCTTTCTTACAGCCATACTCTGGAATTTTGTCTCACGGTTCTCAAAAGCTATCCGTTTTAGTGTCCACAAACTGCCTGCGGTTAGTATAAGCCCTGTTATCCAAATTTTACTGAAATCGCCGGAGTGGGAAAAAGGAATCCAAGCAAGCGGCGCAAGCACCAGAGTGCCGGTATATACAAGGGCGTTCTTGATGTTATTTTTATTCATTATTCTTTGCATCTACCTGCTTACAACAAAGCATTTTGAAGCTCTTCAAAACCAACTACAGAATGTTTAGGAGGCTGGTGCAGCTGGAAAAGATCAATTGCATTCTGCAAGTTTTCTCTTGCAAGAGTTTTCTCACCTTTGTGAAATGCTATTAATCCTGTTAAGCAGGTTACTGATACCGCCTCTGTGAATAAATCGTTTTCCTCTGATAGTATCTTAATGATCTCCAGCAGTTGCTCTGCTTCATGAAACTTTGAATTCATAATCAGAGAAAAGGCAAAAACAGCTCTTGCATGGGCTCTGCTACCAGGGGATTTATTTAATTCTTCTGCAGCTTCGGTGGCTTTTCTGCTGTATTCCAGTGCTTCAACATAGTTGTTCTTATCCAAGTAATAACTTGCTAAAGAAGAAAGAAGAAATGCCTTGTGGTCAGCAGCATCAATCTCTTCAGCCAGATCAAGCGCTGTTTTAAAGAAAAAGTATGCTTTTTCGCTTTTACCAATTGAAACATGAAGAGACCCTATATTTATGTACATCAAAAGAAGAGAATTGTTGTGGTTCAAGGTTTTAAACAGTTCCAGAGCCTGCAAGGCAATGGATATGGCTTTTTCAAGCTCACTGTTTTGTTCATAAACTCCAGCCAAGTTTGCTAACGAAGTTGCCTGTGCAACAAGATTAGCAGATATTTTTGATGCTTCTATGCACCTATTGTACATTATTTTAGCTTCCTCTTTTTCATCCATGTTATCAAGAAACATAGCTAACGCAAGTAGCGAATCTGCCTGAGCTCCAACATCACCGCTTGCTTGTGCAATTTGATAAGCCTCATCCAGAAGAGGTCTGCTTTCTTCCCTCCTACCCATACGCTCTAGTACAAATGTCATGTTTCTTAATCCTGATCCCATGTTCTTTTTATCATCAAGCTCTTTGGCTATTTCATAAGATTTTCTGAATGCAGCCAAAGCCTCTTCCAGTTCACCTTTTAAATAATGAATACCACCCATGTTGCGAATTACCACACATTCGTTAAATCTGAAACCCAGTTCGATTGCGATTTCAATATCTTTATTCCAGTAACTGGCCGCCTCATCAAGTTGTCCAAGCTGATAATACGCTCTTCCAATAGCAGAAAGACAGGAAAGCTGAAGTCGCTTGTTAAAAGTTTTTTCAGCACAGATTAAAGCTTCCTGGCAAAGAACTATTGATTCTTCTAACAACCCCTGTTTGAACTGTAATTCTGCCTGAATACGCTTAACCTGTGCAATTCCTTCTTCAAAATCAGTATCTCTGTACCGTTTAAGAGATAGATCCAGCAGTTCACGAGCTTCATCAAAACCACCGGCATCAACCAATAGTGAACCCAGGGTCAGCTGTATCTTTGCTGTAAGTTTATCAGATGGTTTTTCCTGTACAGAAGCATATGCTTTTCTTAAAAACTTTTCCGCTATCTCGATTTCACCCTTTTCAAGCCTTGTGATACCAAGGTCTAACTGTATGTTTGGAATGAATTCTAGAAGGTGGATTTCTGTATCACATTTCAACTGCTGCTCAAGTAATTTAATTCTATCTGTGTGCTTGCCCAAAAAACCAAGAAGATCTGACTCTGTCAAAACCAGCTGTGTCAGTTCGGATCCTGTTTTAAACTTTTTAAGCCTTGTTATCCACACTAGCGCTTCCGAATACTTGAATGTTCGTATGCAAAGTCTAAGTGCTTTACTACCCCATTCCTGTATCTTTTTTTTGTCTCCGGTTTCCACCCAATGTTCTGCAGTGATCTTGTGGTAATTTTCGTTATCTTCAAAGATTTTCTCATAAGTGCTGGCAATAACTCTATGAATACTGTGCCTGTTCTCCGGTGATATCCCCGAGAATGCTGCCTCACGAAGAAGCTCATGTCTGAATCGGTAATAATCTCTGAATGCTGTCTGTTCTCTTTTCAGATACAACCTCTCTGTGAGGTAATCCAGAGCTTGAATACTGAACCATTCTTCTGGCATTACTGATTCTATATGCTTTAGAAGAGATGCAGGAAGGCTTTCTCCTATTACAGAACACACCTGAAGGGTTCTTTTCCAATTTAAGGGAAGAGAATCAATGGCAGCATTGATAGTTAAAGAAAGAGGAAGTGATGTGTTTAAATCTCCTGACTCTTTTTTCAATAACCAGGTTCCATTCTCCAGCTCTATCTGCCCGTTTTTAAAACATTCTTTTGTAATCTCGCTAAGGTAAAACGGATTGCCACCAGTTTTATTAAAAACCACTTCCATAAGTTCACTGCATACCTCTGATGCTGTTCCTGACAAGCTGGACAGAGTATCACATATTAAAGAAGAACTATCTTTCAGAGAGAGTGGTTTAAGCTCCAGTTCTGCACTTGAAGCAAAAGAACCGGAAAAAGAGAACTCTACTCTCTTCCCTGTTTTATCAATCTTTCTGTAAAGAAGAATGAATAGAATCGGTTTCTGCGAATCAGTGTTCTCCACAAGAAAATCCAGCAGTGTTAAATCTGTGGCAGAGAGCTTCTGGGCATCATCTATTATGAAAATCAAACCTGCATTTGCATGAGGGATTAAACTGTCTCTGATCTGTGCAAACAGAAACAATTTCTGACTGTCTTTTTCCGTAGTGCTTTCCTGAGTTGAATCTGTTTTGTCCTGAAAACTGTATTGAATATCATATTCTTTCAGAAAAAATTCAGTAAGATCAAATGGGACTCCAGGATTGATGTCTACAAAAGAGTAAACAAGTTTTTTAATTTTTCCATCTGTTACCTGAAGAAACCTGTTTAGCAGACTGGTTTTTCCCATTCCAGCTTCTCCAAGAATACCCTGTACAATATGCAGAGCGCCACCTCTTCGATTCATTTCGGAACTGATTCTCTGTTTTTTTAAAAGTTCAGACAAAAGACCTAAAGTGGACTGTCTGCCTACAAAAGAGAATTCACTTTGTTCAACTTTTGGCAAAACTGATTTCTCTACAATATATCCTTCGTGATCTTTTATCCATTCAGAACTTCCACAAAGACCAAAACATCCCAAAGATGCATACAGCCTACCATGGCTTGAAAGAGCGTCTGCTTCCTTTAATACAGATCCTCGAACCACCGGGTATTCACCAAGCCAGCTAAGTTCACAGATACCCGCTGCAATTCCAATTCCATAAGGATCGTATTCATTGGGAGTATTAGAACTTTCAGCCATTTTCTCTACAAGATGAAATGCTCTTCTGGCAAAGTTAATGGCGTGATCCCCAGAGCCATCAAGAGACTCAGTCAGGCCAAAGAAACACCTCAATCTATCGTCATTATCACCTGGCAGCAGGATGCATGAATACATACCTGCAAGTTTACTCAACAATGGAAAAATTCTTCTTACAAGAACATGATTAACACCAGGAAGTTTTATGCTGATAACTATCAGAGGTTTCAATTCAGAAGGTTCTAGCTGAATACCTTCGACAGTTTCTTCAGTAAAGCTCCTTAACTCTTCTTCTATCTGATCAGCTGTATAAAGCAGCTTGCTGTCTTCGGCACTATTAGTACCAGAAAGAGCATGGTACAAAGCTGGAAGAGCCATATCCAAAGTTCCTGTACAGGCATCATGCCACTGGTGAATGCTAATGCAGTATTTCATCCACTTTGATAATTTAACATCTTCAATTAGAACTGGAATGATTTTTTTACATAATGATACTGCATTTTCCACTTCTCTTCGAACATGCGGAGACACATTCGAGCTTGAAGAAAGAATCAGAATCATCGTGTCAGATTCTTCTATTGCAGACATGATTGCATCTGCCCAATCATTGCCCAGTGGAATATCTCTTGGTGTTATCCAACATTTGAAACCATCTTTTTCAAGGAACTGAACTACTTTGTCTGCAGTATCTTTATCTTTCCGAGAATGGCTGATGAATATCATTGAAACTACTCCAATTGAATTGTACATAAATCACTGTTTAAAATACAAAACTGCTCAAATCATAAATCTGAATATCAGGAAAATTTTTAATCTTTTCGTCTGCCTACTTCTTTTCAATTATCTTTCTATTCTGCAACAGAATGCAGCTAAACACAATAGCCAAACAAAACACTTTACTCTGGTTTGCTTTTTTTCTTCACTATCTGTTTATAAACAAACAGCAGAGAAAGCATTCCAGCACCTAGATTCGCCACACTACCAGCAAGAAAGATTCCCTTTAAATCAAACAGTTTCTCACCAATTAAAGCCAGTGGCACATACAGAACAAACATTCTACTTATAGATAGTATAGATGAGTGAATAGGTTTATGAATTCCATTCAAAGCTGCTGAAGAAATAATCATAAAACCCTGAAAACCATAACTGATGGAAACGATGTTAAGGTATAAAACTACTGTTTTGATGATAACCGGATCTTTATTGAATAATCCAGCAAGAAATTCACCGGTAAACAGGAACAGCACAAACATGAAAATTCCCCAGATAAAAGAAAATATGTAACTAATTTTGAGAGCTTTTACCACCCTGTCCATCTTGCCGGCTCCTGAGTTCTGACCGGTAAAAGGAACCAAAACTGTAGATAGTGCCATTAGAAGCATCATGGCCAACGCTTCCAGCCTTGTTGCTACACCAAAGCCTGCAACTGCATTGTTTCCGTAAGATGAAACAAATCTTGTGACAATTCCCATTGACAACGGAATAATTAGTTTGGCAAGGGACGCAGGAATCCCTATGAATAGAATTTTCTTCCAAGATTCAAACAAATCTCTGGCTTTGGGAATAACAAACCGGATAAGCTTTTCCCTCTTAACAAGAACAACAAATGCAAGAGTCATTCCCACTGCTCTGGAAAAAACTGTTGCGATTGCACCACCTGATATGCCCATTTCTGGAAATGGTCCCAAGCCAAAAATAAGAAGAGGATCAAGAATAGTGTTCAGAATAGCAATGGAAATCATTATTAAACCAGGGGTTTTCATGTCACCGGTTGCTCTGATTATGTTGTTGCCAATCATGGGGATTACCACAAAGGGCACACCTATGTACCATATCCGCATATACTCTTTAATGTAACCGAGGGTGGCACCTTCAGCTCCAAGCATTCGAAATAATGGTTCAATTGTCAGTGAGCCAATAAGGGCAAATATTGCAACTATAGGAAAACCCAGAAGCAAAGCATTTGTTGCAAGGTTTCGAACATTCTCGGTAGAGCCTTTGCCTATCTCCTTAGAGATAACAGCAGATGCACCCATGCCCAGGCCGATGGAAATACTGGTAAGAACCATTACCACTGGGAATGTAAAACCCATTGCAGCAAGCTGCTCTGCACCAAGTTGCCCTATGTAAAAAGTATCTACAAGATTAAACACAACCATTCCAGCCATGCCAGCCATCATTGGTATGGTAAGTTTGATCAGTTGTGGTAGAATTTTCCCAGTTGTTAGTTTAGCACCACTGGCTGCAGGCATATTTTTTCTCCTTGTACTAAAATATCTTTCGGGTTTTAATGAAATCGATTACATAATATAGACAATGAAAAAAACACAAGGGCGAAACAAAGCTTTACGGTTTATTCAGGGTTGTTTGCTGGAAGTTCATAGGGTATGCTTTAATCCATTAGCAGATATGTCTGGTGGCCCATAACCTATTCTGCTTGTGTGATTGTTTTTTTCAAAGGAGGTTAATTGTGAATGAAATTCAGAGAACTATTGATTACTATCAGTTACTTATTGATAAGTTTGAAAAAACAGGGCTATCACCTCATCAGTTAAAGGTTTACAGGGAAATACAAGATTTAGTACAAGGCTGTTCTTCATACGAGGACATTCAGTCTAAAATGAAAAGCCAGGGTTATTATGAAAGCCCAGGGCAAGCGTTGTATCTTGATGCTATCATGGCTCAAAAAAACGCAGCAAAACAGAACGGATTTACAGAACTGGAAGAGTTGTACCTTGCCAGATACAATGAAGTTAAAGCAGACGGCTCAAAAATGCACGTAACCGGTTACTCGGAAAAGGCAAGTAGTATACTTTCTAAATACTCGACTCTCATGGATGCCTTGTTTGAAATCTACATAAACTACTGCACTTACAATGGTGCAAATCCCTACGATACTCTAAGATACAATGGAAGTCTCGATAATATCCGTAAGTACCATGCTGTTTTTCAAACATTGGGCACCTCTTTTGAGGAAATATCAGCAACCAGCTACTACAGACAGCACATAGGCCTGGAAGACGATAAATATCAGATGTTTATCAGTGAAGTAAAAACTCTGCTGCAAAAAAGAGAACCAGAGAGAAGTGAAATACAACCTTTTGAAGAAGAGTTGAAACTTATGTGGCCAAAGTTAAAAGACAAAAGAGTTGAAGTTCAGGCTATTGGTAAACTTGAAGACGCCAAAACAAAGAAGTCGATTTACCTTGTAGTTGCCCCGTCCGATAACAAAGGCAAGTATACTTTCACCTCTAACCAGCAAGAAGAGTATTAATTATGGACTTGGCAATAAAGCAAACTATTCAAGGTTATACCGCTGTATTTGATTCTTTCACCATATCTGACCCAAATCTGAAAGCCGAAATTGAAACTTTCATCAATGATTTTAATGCTGTTGGTGAAAATTCCAGTGATATCATGGACTTTATGGCAAAATTTCCTGCAAGCGGATTACAGGAGAAGTATTCCGGTCTTATTGCAAAAGCATCAATGCCACCAGCAGTAGCAACACAGGAAAGCACAAGCCAGCAAGAGAAGCCTGCAAATTCGCTGCCTACTGTTTCGGAATTCTTAGAACAGTACCGAGAGTCATACAATGCTGTTAAGGGCGCTGGATACCGCACAAGAGCAGAAAAAGCTTACGAAAACATCTTTGCAGTGGCAGACAGAACAACTAGCCTTATAGAAATGAATATTATTCTTGAGGAAGAGCAGCTTTTATGGAAAATAGTTACTGAAGATCTGCTTGATATTTATCAAACCATTCTTGATGCAACTGATCCACTTAATCTGGCCAATGTATCACGATTTGAAAAGATGATTAAAACAATCTCTGAGTCAACTTGCCAGGAAGAATTATCTTACAAAACTGAGGTTGATGTCAGCATAAATCAACAGCGGACTTATTCATTAATAACAACTATTATTATTCCATCCCTACTAGCTTTGACTATTATGGAATATAATAAATGTAAACTACTATTCAGAACATGGCAGAAACCACAGGAAAAATTACTCATGGTTATCTCTCAAAGAGCTACTGTGAAAAAGACCTATGAATTCATAAAGGAAAAATATGGATGGGATTTTGATTATCTGGTTAATGATGAATGGATGAAAGTCTGGTTACTAGGCCCCGTGACAGTGGATGTAAATGCAAGAATAAGAAAAAGTCTGGATCCGCAAAATATCGAAGCCATGCGAGAACTGCTGTTTGATGAAATTTTATCTGACAGAACAATTGATGATATTCTTTTAACCGAACAAAAAAATGTTGTATTTTTTGATTTAGATCAGACCGCCCGCCAAGCTCTAGCTATTCATGAAAAAGTGGCTCAAGAATTAAACAAAGATATAGTTTATTTCCAGTATTATGAGAAACTTCAGGGGGCTGCCGCTGCAAATGACATAAAGTTACCAGAAACTGATAACAAGAAATTCAGTATTAGTTAGTACAAATAGTCATGTAAAAAGGGAGTCAGCAAGAACTGACTCCCTTAAAAATAATATCTGAAATTAATCTATGTCCGAAAGGTCAACATTCCATGTGTAACCATCTGATCAAACCCAAATTCCCCAAAGAGAATATGTGTCGTCATCCACATCAACACATCTAAAATCATAAGAAGCAATTGAAGGAACTGTAAATGTCATTCTATCACCTGGCTCAAGAACTACGCCCCATGAATCAGAGGAAGTAAGTGCATAATAAACACCGGTAAAGTTGTAACTTCCAGTATTATTATTAAGCATTAACATACCAGCAAACGGAACGCTACACACACAAAGTCAAAGGCTTCTCTTTATCCGCTTGACATGAAAGATAAAACATATTAGATAATGCGCACATACTAAATTGAAAGTAGATTATGAATCTAATTGATATGTCCAAAGTGTTCAGAGCGCTTTCCTGCAAAAAAAGACTGGGTATAGTTCAACTTCTTCTTGAACAGGAATCATGCGTTGGAGCAATAGCAGAAAGTCTAAATGCTTCTCAGTCTTCTATCTCACAACACCTACGGGTATTGCGGGATTCAGGGCTGGTTACTGACCACAGAGATGGATATCACATACACTACAGAGCAAACAGGGAAGTACTGCATCAGCTGACGAACAATCTGTCAGAAATGGTGAGTACCGGAAAAAACGATACTGAATGCAAAAGAAAGGGTAAATTATGTGCGGAGGATGCAATTGTGTCGATACCGAAGACAAGCTGAAACAAACAGCTGAGAAGAATTCACATTCTGAGAATTGCGGATGTACTGATACTGTAGCAAAAAAAGAAGAAAAATTTAATGGAGCCTGTCATTGCGGGCAGAAAAAACAAGGAGAATAACATGAAAGTTTTAGCACTGATTGCTATGGTTCTAATTCTTGCAGGTTCAACACTGGCTGGTGACTGTGACCACGATGATTGTGACGGAGTTAACCCATGTGCAGACTGTACATGTGACGACACAGCTGAAGAAGCCTGTAATTGTGAAGACGACTGCTCAGGCGACTGCGGTGACTGTGATGCAACAGAATCCTGCGAATGTGAAACCTGTGAAGAAATTGCAAAAGAAGAAGAATGCGGTGGCAATCATAACGGCTGCGGTGGCGGCGGTCACTAGAAGTGTTTTTTGCCCTCGGTTAAACCGGGGGCTTTTTTTATTCAAACTCTTACCCAGTCCATCTATAAATAATTGTCTGCTCTTCAATCAATATTCACTGATCTGTATTCTGATCATAATGCTGCACGTTCAAAAGATGTTTCACCTGGCCCGTGAGGTGCTACTGCACAATGTCTATTGCAGACAAGCTCCTGGAACAAGTTGGTTATCCTCTGTCCAAACAAGCAAGTCTTGTCGGCTTTCAACTCCAGAAACATCCAGTCCGAAATAAAGAAGAATCACATTTTTCACACCGGTAAAACCATCAGCAGACCCATGGGAAAACTCTACATCATAATCAAACATTCTGCCCCATGGAGTCCAGTGAGGTCTGTAGTCTTCCTGAAAAATTGCCTCACCGGAAACAATTACAGAGAGCTGCCCCTCATAAGCATTATCAACTGTATTAAAAGCTGTAAGCCTAAAAACCAATAATGTATCAACCCCTAAAGCGATAGAGGCAAATGCTAGATTTCTGTCTTGCACATATCCACGGAAAATTGTGTTTTCTTCTCTGTATTCCGCAAGATACCAGCCCCAGTCACATGAATCTGCATAAAATGTAATTTCAGCAAATTCAGTAATTTCAATAAGTTCACCAGCTGGGATTGTAGCAACCACAGAAGTAGAATCCCATGGAGCAGAATACATACAGGTTTCTGTGGCCGAAAATGTAAAACCGTCTTCAAACCTAGACGGGTAATAGTTGGCATTCGCAAGGGTTACAAAAGCTACCAGAATCATTATCAACCGTGGCATTAGCCTCCTCTTTTCAAATCGAACCAACAAGCATTAACGAAGAACTGTTACTCTGCTGGTGGTTATGCCAGTTTCAGTACTAAGCCTGCAAAGATAAATTCCAGCAGGTACTTTTTTTCCTGAATTGTCTGTAACATCCCAGATTACTGATTGGTTACTACCTTCAAGCTGAAATGAACCCACATTCTTTACTACTCTTCCCGAAAGGTCAAGAATTTCTATATCCGCAGTTGCACCGTTTGCACCAGAGTAACCAATTGTTAACAAATTATTACATGGGTTAGGCCAACAATTCAGAGTAGTTACCACCTGTGGTATTGTGTTATTTATTCCACAATATATTCCATCGCCCTCCACGGCATACACATATTGATTGGCGGAAATGTCTGTATAAGTTTCAACTAAACCGCTTGGCCAGTTGATCTCAAGGGTCTGAATACTGGAGACATCATATAGACCGAATTCAATGGGCAGGCTTTGGTAACCATGAGCACCCTCGCCCCCTTGAATTGTTCTGGTAAGAGTAATTGAACCTAAATCAGCAGTTACCCTAGCACCAATTGCATCACGGTTGGAAGTGGTGCCCTCAAGCTCCAGGACCACATAGTTTGATGGATTTGCAGCAACCTGGTCGTTACGGTAAAGAACAAATTCGTCTCTGTGCCCTGCCACAAAAAGATCCACATCACCATCAAGATTGTAATCACCCCAGGCAGTACCAAAATAATCACCCTGCATCAAGGATGTCCATAAACCGATGCTTCCTGCAACATTTGTGAAGGTTCCATCCTGATCATTTCTCCACATAAGATTACCGTAAACATAAATATCATGGTGGGAAGAAAAAATATCAAGCCAACCATCATTGTTGTAATCGTTAAATACTGCAAGTCGCGTATCCGTATAACCTTGTGTGCCCGATGGAACAGAAGCATTCGAAAAAGTTCCATCTCCTTTGTTTTTGTAAAGCCTGCAACCAGGGGATGAGTAGTTGGAAAGATAAAGATCTATAAAACCATCATTGTTGTAATCGCCAGGGGTGATTCCAGTGGTTGTTCCGTTAAAGAATACCCCAGCTGCTATTGTCACATTCTCAAATGTGGCTCCATCGTTACGGAAAAGAGCGGTACTGTTATACCCTCCAAGATAGATATCTTGATCTCCATCAAGGTCATAATCAAAACAAACTGCACGACTCCAACTGCCTGAACCAACCAGAAATGAAGTAAATACCCCTGAACCATCATTGTATAAGATGTTACATCCAGCGCTGTTCACTGTAAGAATATCGGCTGCACCATCATTATTCAAGTCAGCCACACAAAGAGGTGTACCAGTAAGACCGGAACCGGAAGTAATATCGGTAAAAGAAGTACCGTTTTGATTCTGCATAAATTCAGGAGAAGAACCACCAAGAATAAGATCAGAGTATTCATCACCAGTGAGTTCTGCCCAAAGAATATCATAACCCCAGTCAGAACCCAAACCAGCTGAAACGGTAATATTTGTAAAACTTCCATCATCGTTACGATAAAGCCATAAACCAGAACCATCCTGATTGGCAAAAGCAATATCTAAATCACCATCATTATCAATGTCACACCAACCAACCGAATTGCCAAGACCATGCTGCCCGTATATTCCAACCTGTGCATTTGCATTTCTAAACCTCTGCTGACCAAAACTGATACCAGTGTTTATCAGAAGCAAACTTACCATAACAACCTTGAAAGATATTGTATTCATTTTGTTCTCCAAAAAAATTAAAGAATTACCGTAAACGATAGTAGGAATATATGAAACAACTGATAAAAATATATCCTTCAGCAGATTCATTGACAATTACCTACTTGTTTGCTACTTTGTATTGGTAGTGACTCTTTTCTAAAACACAAAACTGATTAAGGAGATTGTTTTGAAATCAATCTTTGTTCTGCTAATTCTGATAACTACCGTTTCATTGGGAGATCCGCTCTTGCTGGAAACTGATTCACAAAACCCTTCCACCGGATATACCCCTCCGCCATCCAGCCGCAGCATTCTTTTTGATCAGTCTTATACAGGCACAATGGATAATGCAGGGCAAGCGGAAGATTTGTATCTTAGGGCTGAGGACTTTTACTTAACCGAGATCGGAATAATAGAAAGTGTTGAATGGTGGGGTGTTTTTGTCGGTTCACAAAGTAATACCTTTCATCTTAGAATCTACGATGATAATGATAGTTCTCCTGGCACACTTTTATGGGAAGTGCCTTCAGCTTCTGTAACAAACACAGATACCGGCGATGAATTATCCGGGAACAAAATATATCACAGTGAAGTCACATTGGATCCTTCAGAGTACTTCCAAACAGAAGAAAATGGAATCTACTGGTTTTCTATGCACCACAACGGTGTTGGATTTTACTGGGGGCTTCTTACCCAAGATGGCAACATGGCTCTTTGTTATGATGGAGGCGAGTGGAGTTCCCTTGACTGGATAGGTTTTTTCCGGATTAATGGTACATTCAACCAGGCACTGGAAACAACCACATGGGCAGGCATAAAGGCACAAAATCAGTAATTGATGTTTCAGTTGTGGCTCTAAGTGTTTAACTTAGAGCCACAGCATTATTTAGATCATTTAGAGCTTCTAAAACTACTTTACAATCACGAATTGTAACGCTGAGGTTAAATCACCGGAAGTCATTCGTGACAGATAAGTACCACTGGTCAAATCATTCAATTTAACCTGGTGTGTGCCTGATTGATATTCTCCGGAAAGAGAGAAAACTACACGACCTGTAACATCATAAACAACTAAATCTGCACTGGCTGCAAAAGGCAAAGAAAAGGTTAAAATTGCACTACCAATTGAAGGATTCGACAAGATTCCAACTTCGTGATAAGCATTATCTTGCTGCTCAATGCCTGTTGGATTCCATGTAACTGTCACATCTTCAATAACTGGTGTGAGTGTTGAACTGCTAGAAGTGAAAATTGTTCTGTATTGAAAAAATGAATCTCCTTCATCAATCATTCCACTTAAACTGCCTGGTGTGGTAATGTCAGCCGACCAGTCGCCCATACTTGCAAAATCATCGGATGCCCTTACCTGGAATGTAATGGTTGTACCTGTAGGTGAAGAACCTGTCCAGTCCAGGGTTTGCCAGTCAGGGTAATCCTGTGTATCAAATATGCTGGATTCAATAGAACCTTCAGATGAGTACTGAACAATATCGTACCATGAAACATCATGATCAAAAAAAGAAGATGCCACCACATCCATATTTCCATCATCATTGACATCTGCTGCATAAACTGAACGAGGATGCCATGAATCGTTATCTATAATGTGTTCTGTCCAGCTTGTGCCCATACCATCTGCATTCTCCCACCAGGAAATTAAATCACCATAATAGGCGGCACTCATCACATCAATGTCGCCATCTGAATCCAGATCTGCTGCATAAACCAGATTTGCACCATCAAAATTGGAATCGATAACATGTTTTGTCCATACTAAACCTGTACCATCTTCGTTAGCCCACCAGGCTACCTCATCCACATGGGATGCAACTCCGGTTATATCCATAAAGCCATCACCATTTACATCTGCGGCAACAGCTGAAAATGCACCGCTAAAGTTGTCACCAGCTATGTGTCTGGTCCAACTTGTACCCAGACCGTCCACATTCTCCCACCAAGTTATTTCATTATCATTTCTTGCTGCTCCCACCACATCCAAATCGCCGTCATCATCCATATCAGCAGCTGAAATAGAGTGAGCACCATCGTATTGCCCGTCAATTGTATGCTCCACAAGGTTTGTACCTGTACCGTCGGTATTCTCCCACCAAGTCATCTCATCATCTTCCATGACTGCACTTAGTATATCCATATAACCATCATTATTTATATCTGCTGCATAAACACATAAAGGATAATCAATTTCATCTGTAACCAGGTGCTCTATCCAACTTGTTCCAGAACCGTCCACATTTTCCCACCAGGTTATCTCATCATCGTACCTACAAACACCTAATACATCCATAAAACCATCACCGTTTACATCTTCTGCATAAACACAGTAAGCACCACCGAATGTATCATCAACTATATGCTCGGTCCAACTGGTTCCAGAGCCATCCTCATTTTCCCACCAGGCAATTGTAGCATCAGCTCCTGAGGCTCCCAGTACATCCATATAACCATCACCGTTAACATCAGCAGCATGGGCTGAAACAACATTCATAAATTCAATACCCACAGTATGCTTCACCACGGGATTTAACGAACCTTTACCAAGAGTAATTTCACCTGATACACCAGACCAGTTCATCTGGGATTCAGTATCAAATGTTTCTGCAAGATCGGTAACTGGACCTGGAACACCATCACCGCCGGACCAGTCTGTCTGCGAAACGGTTCCAGCAAATGCAATGGTAGGAATCAATATCAAAAACAAACTCACAACAACCTGTGGTTTCATAATCATTCTCTTTCTACTGTTACCCTAAATTTTTGCATTACATCAAAACATTAAGGCGCACAGATCATTGGGTATGTGTAGGCGTACGGGCAGTGAATTATGCACGAAAAAGTGATTTCTATTCAAGTTTCAGTCTTTGTCTAATATATAAAAAACACATTGGTACTTTTACGATAGATGTTTGAAACAAAACAAGCCTCTGGAAGGGAGGATCCAGAGGCTTGTAACCTGTTTAGACGATAAAGTAGACAGGTTTTATTTATTTGCTTTTGTCCGCCAATTTTTCTTCTACCCAACCATAAACTGCAGGTATGACAAACAAAGTAAGCAGGGTTGAAGTTGTAAGACCAAACACAACCACAGTTGCTAGAGGACGCTGTACTTCCGAACCCATTCCGTTTGAAAGAAGCAAAGGAAGAAGACCAAGCACGGTGGTCACGCTGGTGATTAGTACAGGTTGCAACCTGAGTAAAGAGCCTTCCACCAGGGCAGCATCAAGATCTATACCTCTACTGCGATGTTGGTTGAAATACTTCACAAGAACTACACCATCAAGAAGGGCAACGCCAAACAGAGCGATGAAACCAACCGCTGCAGGAACAGACAGGTATTCGCCTGTGATCAAAAGCCCCATAATACCCCCGATAAGAGCCAGGGGAATATTTAATACTATGATCAAAGCATGTCGCATGAGACCAAAAGACATTCTGAGCAATAGCAGAATTCCTGCAATTACCATGGGTATAATTATCAATAATCGCTTCATTGCCCGTTGCTGATTGGCAAACTGGCCGCCGTACTCTACAAAGTACCCTGGTGGCAGCTCTATGTTATCCTGTATCAGCTGCTGCACATCTGCAACAACACTGCCAAGATCCCTGCCATCAATGTTTCCCTGCACAGTCCAGTAACGCTGATTTTTTTCTCTGTTAATCTGTATGGGACCGATAACCTGATGGATATCCGCCACCATTGATAACGGAATAAAAGTACTGTCTTCAGTGTGAACAAGCAGTGAACCTATTAGATCAGGATCATCTCTGTACTGTTCTTGCAAACGCAGGTGTATTCCGTACCTGCGAACATTCAGGTACATATCATCAATTACCTCACCACCTATTGAGAGTTCTACAAGTTCAAGAATCTCTGCCACGGAAACACCATACCTGGCACAGGCTGTTCTGTTTGGAATAATCTGAATCTGAGGTTGCCCAAACCCCTGTTCTGTGGCCAGATCAACCAACCCTGGAACATCACGCAAAACATCTGCAATCTCTGCTGACTTTGATCTTAGAATTTCAAGATCGTCACCGTAAAGTTTGATAGCAAGCTCTGCACGGGTCCCTGACAATAATTCATCAAATGCATTCTGTATGGGCTGTGTGAAGTTTAGTTGAACTCCTGGATAACCGGAAAGATCTTGTCTTAAAGCTTCCACCAAATCTTCTTTTGAATCAAATTCTACCCACTGATCCCCTGGTTTCAACTCTATTTGTATTTCACCGTAATTCACAGGGTGTGGGTGGCTGCCTACTTCAGGTCTGCCTATTCTTGAAACTGTTTCTTCAACTGCATCATACTCTAGAATCCTGCGTTCAAGAGTCATGATAGTTGCGGTTGCCTCTTCAAGGGAAATTGATGGAGCCATGACCACACCAATAAATATTGACCCTTCCTCTAGGGTTGGCACAAACTCCGTGCCAATAAAAGGAAGAACCGCCATGCTTGCGATAAAAAAGACTAGAGCTGTCAGCACTACTTTTTTCTTGTGTTTAACCGCCCAGCCAATTGCAGGCCTGTAAAGGTTTTTCAGTTTTGTTAGAACCACAAATTCTTTATGTGTTCCTTTTTTAAGCAAAAAAGATGAAAGTGCAGGCGTGATCATAAGGGCCATGATAATCGAACCAAGAAGTGCAAAAGAAATCGTCAAAGCCATGGGAGTAAACATTTTACCTTCAACACCCTGAAGAGTCATAATTGGAAGAAAAACAATAATAATAATAAAAGTGGAAAAAGCTATTGGCTTGGCCACTTCTTTTGCTGACTCAAATATGATTTTGTTTTTGTCCTGCAGGCTGTTTTCCGGAATATTCAAGTGCCGGTAAATGTTTTCAACCATGATAATCGCACCATCACACAACATGCCAATTGCAACAGCTATTCCCCCAAGAGACATGAGATTTGCAGATATTCCAAAAACTTTCATAAGAATGAATGCAGTTAGGGCAGAAAATGGTAATGCAAAGGCCACAATCAGAGAGGTACGGATATTGCCAAGAAAAAATGCCAGGGTAATAAGTACAAAAATTCCCCCTAGTATCAGCGCTTCATTAACAGTTCCTGTTGCGTTACTCACAAGTTCAGCCTGTTCGTAATAAGGAATCAGCTGAACACCTTCAGGAAGATTGGCTCTAACCTCATCCACTTTTTCATAAAGCAGACTAATTACCTCAGATGTGTTTTCCCCATAAAGTTTTAAAACGATGCCGGAAATTACTTCATGATCTCCGTTGTTAGTAACAACACCGCGTCTTATTTCGCTTCCCAATTCAACAATAGCAATATCTGATATTCTCACAGGTATTCCATCAATTGATTTTAGCGGCAGACCGCGTATGTCATCAAGACTGGTCAGCAATCCAATTCCCCGAACAAGCTGTTCCTCTGAACCTGTGACAATGAACTGCCCTCCGGCATTTCTGTTGTTACTGTTCACAGCATCTATGATATCCTCCATTGATACCTCATATTCAACCAAAGCACGGGGATTAACTTTGATCTGATACTGCAATACATTTCCACCCATGGATAGTACTTCTGTTACCCCTGGAACCGTCTGAAGCTGGTATTTGACAACCCTGTCATTCAAGTCCCGCAGATACATGTCCAGTGGTTTTCCGCCTGTATCCAGATCACCCTCTGCTGTAAGGTAATAAATAAATATCTGACCAAGGCCGGTTGAAATAGGCCCGAGCCCCGGTGGTTCATCCATTTCAGGAAGATCAGCCATGGCAGCAGTTAGTCTTTCTGAAACAAGTTGCCTTGCAAAATAAATATCAATATCATCTTCAAAATAAACATAAATCACTGCAAGACCAAAAGCTGAAGTAGATTTTATTCTTGTAACCCCTGGAAGCCCATTCATGGAAGATTCAATAGGGTAGGAAATCAGCCGTTCCACTTCCTCGGGGGACATGCCATGAGCTTCAGCGTAAACTGGAACCATTATAGGAGAAATATCAGGAAAAGCATCAACTGGAATTGATCTGTAAACAAATATTCCTGTTACGATTACAACTATCATTCCAAGAACCACTAGGGTTCTGTTTTTAATTGAAAATTCTATAATTCTGTTTATCATCAGTGACCATGTCCTGCATGGCTATCTAGCCCGCTGGTAACCATTTCTGCTTTCAAAGAAAAGGCTCCCTCTGATACATACTGAGCTCCCTGACTTAAGCCTGACTGTATTTCAACAAAAGTTCTGTTGGATATTCCAAGTACAACTGGAAGAGACTCAAAAGCTTCTCCGTGAGGTACAAAAACAACTGTTTCACCGTCCATAAGTTGAACTGCATCTTTATTTACGATTACTGAAACATCAGACATGGAGGTTGTTACAGCTGCTGTTACGAACTGACCTGGAATCCAGTGTCCGTATGGGTTAGGTAACTCTGCTCTGGCCTCAAGTGTGCGGGTAGCTCTGTTCATAACAGGAGAAACAAAATCAAGAACTGTTTCCGCACTGATTATGTGTGTTCCTGAAGGGGAAACTGTAATGGCCTGCCCTGCCCGAACCGCACCAATATCTGTTTGCAGCACATCAAAATCAATCCAGACAGTGCTTAAATCTGCAACTGTAAGAACTGTGTTTTCATCTCCAACTATTTCCCCGGGAGCCAGATTCAAGTGAACCACTGTTCCATCAATTGGTGCTTTTAGTTCCTGCCTAGTAAGCGAACTTCCACTGCTAATTCTGCCAATTTCGTAAGTACTTAGACCAAGATTAACCAAAGTCTGTCTTGCTGCCTGTAACTCTATATCTGCTTCTGTATACTGCTGCGTTGATACCTGAAAGTCCTGCTCTGATAAAAACTCATTTTCGTAAAGCTCCTGCTGATTACTGTGTACCGTTTGCGCCAGACTGTGACTGCTTCTTGCTCGAAGATATTCTGTTCTTGCTTCTGCAAGGTCTCTGCTGGAAAGTACTGCAAGCACATCTCCTGCCTGAACCTGGTCACCTATTTGAACTCTGATATCCTGAACAATGCCAACAACAGGAGGTACAATATGAAACAGCTGGTTGTTGTTCATAGACACCTCACCAAGCAGCTGAACACTCTCTTCAATATTTCCGGAAGCTGCAACTGCAATCTGAATACCCGCTGCTTCAATATTTCTCTGAGACAAAACAAGCTGGGCTTCTTCTTCTTCGTTTTCTTCAGCTTCATGATCATGACCGTCATCGACACTGCATGCGGAAACCTCTTCAACTTCAATTACTTCCTGCTCTTCAGCTCCGTGATCATGACCGTCATCGACACTGCATGCAGAGGATTCCTCATGTAAATCTTCCGCATGAGCCTCCTGACAACCGGAAACCGATAATGATATTGTTATAACCAGAGTGATTAACGTTATTATCTGAACCCAGAGAATGTTAGCTCGTTTCATCAGTATTCCTTTGTTTTCGTTATTTTGTGAAAATGAATATTAACAAGAAATATACCAATTTTGTATGAAATTGTTCCACAGTTAATATTTTACACTAATGAAGCTAATATTACAATTATTCTAACAAGGTAAACCTTAATTGCACCACTTCAGTAGGAGTGCTCAGTCGACAAACATAAATCCCCGAAGGTATGTTTGTTTCATCTGCATTCCATATTAAACTTGCTGTTTCATTGTTCAGTTGAATTCCATCAGAATGGCTAACAACTCTGCCGGACAAATCAAGAATTGTTAACTCAGCAGTGGTTCCAATTTCTCCTGAATAACTTATGGTCAGCAAGTGGGTGCATGGATTGGGTGTAATATTCAAAGAAAGTAAACTTCCATTATGTATAAAGTCTTCCTCAATCCCAGTGATTCCACCACCTTCTATGGCATAAATGTATTGATTTGCAGGAATGTTTGTATAAGTTTCCACAAGTCCACTGGGCCAGTTAATTTCCAAAGTTTGGATAAATTCTGCATCATAAAGCCCAAACTCCACCGGCAGACTGTGGTAGTCATGATAACCTTCTCCAGCTCGGACAGTTCTTGTTAAAATTTTTGTGCCTAAATCTGCAGTTACCAAAGTGCCAATAGCATCATGATTTGATGTGGTTCCTTCAAGTTCTAACACCACATAATTGGCTGGCATAGTTTCACTAATATCATTCTTGAACAACACATACTTATCAATATGCCCAACTGCAAAAAGATCTACAGCACCATCAAGATTATAATCACCCCATGCTGTACCAAAGTAATCACCCATCCACTCTCCAGAAAGCCCCAAACTCACACCTGTATTGGTGAATGTTCCATCACCATTGTTTTTCCACATGATGTTGCTGTACGAATAAAAATCATGATGGGAAGAAAAAATATCAAGCCATCCGTCATTATTGTAATCTACAAAACCAGAAGTTCTGGTATCATCATAACCTGTTACCCCTGCCGCTGCGGTAACATCATCAAAAGTGCCATCTCCGTTATTCTTGAAAAGCTTGCAACATGGTGCAGAATAGTTTCCTAGATATAGATCAAACCAGCCATCATTATTGTAATCGCCCACGGTAATGCCACCGGTACCAGTGTTGAAAGCAACTCCTGCGTCTGCTGTGACATCTGTAAAAAATGACCCATCATTCCTTAAAAGAGCATTAGCATCGTTTCCATAAGTTCCCAGATAAATATCCTGGTCTCCATCCAGGTCATAATCAAGACAGGCTGCAACCCACCAGTCACCAAACCCTGCGGCCTGTTCTGTAAATACCCCACTACCAGAATTATAAAGAATGCTGCACCCTGCTGAAGTCAGGGTTAGAATGTCTAAAAAACCATCATTATCAAAATCAGCCATACTCACAGGAGAACCGGTTAAGCCGCTTCCTGAAGTTATGTCTGTGAAAGAAACTCCATCATTACTCTGGTAAATTTTCTGTGACGAACCTGTATCAAGAATCAAATCACTGTACTGATCGCCAGTTACCTCACCCCAAAGAACTCTGGAAGCTCCATTGCCTGCAAGTCCTGAAGAAACAGTGATGTTTATGAATTGAGTTTCATCGTTCCTGTATAACCAAAAACCCGAACCATCCTGATTAGAAAAAGCTACATCAAGATCATTATCATTATCTATATCACACCAGGCAACTGAATGACCAAGCCCTGTGATTCCCGTAATACCCATGGATGCAGTAACATCAGTAAAAGATATCACACTGGCAAAACACAAAAAAGGTACCAATAGTACGGTTGTTACAAATGAAATTTGAATACGCATTTTTCCCCCAAATGTTTAAAATACTCCTTGGATACTGTTTCATTTCATTACTAAAAACAAGGGCAGCTGGTGATT
>JAOZUR010000094.1 GCA_029938555.1 Candidatus Sabulitectum sp.
GGTATAATACGCAGCTATCCTGGGCTCCAGTAAGGCACTGGTTTATGTGCCACCGTTATGCAATTGAACTAGTAACGCCACTGGGGCTCTGGAGAGCCAGCAGGATGCGAAAGTTTAAGCTGTATAGTTATGGTTGCTACAATTATTGAAAGGGTACATAGTTTCTGTAGCTGATTATTTTGCTAACAAGCTATATGACAAATCAGGTTTTTGGTTTAACCTTCATTAGATGCACAACAGATCCAACCTCGGCAGCACCAATGAAAATTACACAAAGCCAATACAGCCAAATAAGTGTTGCCATAATGCTGATAAATGAACCATAAACAATGCCCCAATCAGGTGCACTAATTGCTTTCATATACATTTCAGTTCCTATGGCTGTTGCAGTCATTGCAAGCAATGCAGTCAGGGCAGCTAGTTTTTTAGACATGGCTTTATTGGGTGCAGCCCAGTAAAGAAGAAAATAAACAAGAAAAGTAAAACTTATACTAAGTATTCTTGCCAGAAATCCACTTAATGCAGGACCTATCAACGGCAAGGAAGTGAAATAATTACCTATCTCTGATCCAGCTGCAAACTTAGCGGCAATGGTAAATACAGCAGCAGCGATAAAACACAAAGCCACCAAAATTGCAAGAAAAAAATCATAGAGTTTTCCCCACACAATGTTTCTACCTGGCGCCTCAAACACTTTGTCTAGGGCTGTTCTGATAGTGCCAAACAATCGACTTACCAGCCACAACAAAGTCACAGAACCAATAATACTTATTGTCGAACCGCCACCTAAAACGGCATTTTCAAGATCTGAAATAATGCTCACCGGCACAAAAGGGTTAAGGCCGGTGAGCCAGTTCATGAATTCTTCTCGGAACATAATATCGCCGGTTACCGCAAATGCACTGAACTGAAAGATCAGTACAATCAGAGGAATCAATGTTACTAGAACATTAAAGGCAACTGCGGCAGCTCCAAAAAAAACATTATCAGTGCCCCAGCCCTCATACAGTCTGTGAATAAAAATTCCCGCAGTTTTAAAAGCCTTATTAACTGCTGTTAGTATCTTATTCCACGGTAACGCTTTTAGCAAGGTTTCTAGGTTTATCAACATCACATCCTCTTGAAACAGCCACATAATACGAAAGAAGTTGAAGTGGTATTACCGACAACAGAGGTACCAGAATATCTGTCACAGCTGGAATTTCCAGAACCCAATCAGCTATGCTTCTAATTTCTGTATCACCCTCGGTTGCTATTGCAAGAACTCTTCCCTTACGGGCTTTAACTTCATGAATGTTTGACATAACTTTTTCATAAGCAGCATCTTGAACAGCAACTACAGCAACAGGCATCATGTCATCGATTAAAGCAATTGGTCCGTGTTTCATTTCAGCAGCAGGATATCCTTCAGCATGAATGTAACTAATTTCCTTGAGCTTTAAAGCACCTTCAAGAGCAACAGGATAATTCACTCCTCTACCTAAATAAAGGAAATTACTTGCATAGGTAAACTGTCGAGCCATATCCAAAATGGAATCACATCCGCTAAGTATGGTCTCTACTTTTTCTGGAATCTCCATGATTCCCCGACAAAGTTCAATTCCAGCTTCCCTTGTTAAACTGCCTTTTGCTCTTCCAAACGCAAGAGCAATCAAAGAAAGAATCATGGTCTGCCCTGTGAATGCTTTTGTAGAAGCAACACCAATTTCCGGCCCTGCGTGTATATAAACTCCGCTATCAGTTTCTCTTGCTATGGTTGAACCCACCACATTCACTATGCCAAGTGTTCTTATGTTTCGCTGCTTTGCAAGTCGTAGCGCAGCGAGTGTATCGGCAGTTTCACCACTCTGACTTATCACGAACATTACAGTACCATCTTCAAGAACAGGATCTCTGTATCTGAATTCACTTGCATACTCCACATCCACAGGAATTCTAGCAAGTTTCTCTATTATGTATTTTCCAATCAATCCTGAATGCCAGGATGTACCACAGGCGGTAATAACTATCCTTTTTACCCCTCGCATGTCACTTTCAGACATGCCTAGGCCACCTAGCCGAGCAGTTCCATTCACAAGATCAATTCTTCCTCTAAAAGCATTTCTAAGAGATTCAGGCTGTGAGTTAATCTCTTTTAACATATAATGAGGATATCCATCTTTTTCAATCTCTGCAAGATCCCAATCAACATGTTCAACCCGCTCACGGGTCATTCTGGGGTCTGATGAATTAGAAGAAATACCTGCGCTGGTGATTTCTACAATTTCACCCTCTTCTAGGTAGATTACATTACGTGTGTGAGCCACAATAGCAGCCACGTCACTGGCAATAATATTCTCGCCATCACCTAGACCTACAACTAGTGGGCTACCATACCGTGCAGCCACAAGAGTAGAGGGCTGATCTGCACTTACTACAGCTATTCCATAAGTTCCTCTTACCTGAACAAGTGCATCTTTTACAGCATTAAATAAGGTTTTGCCTTTATCAATTTCTGAACCAACCAGTTTTGCAAGCACTTCGGTATCAGTTTCAGACTCAAATGTTATACCCATTGTAGTAAGTTTTTTTCTTAGCGGTTTGTAATTCTCAATGATTCCGTTATGAACCAAGGAAATTTTACCGGAAAAATCACTGTGAGGATGAGCATTTATGGTGGTTGGTTCACCATGGGTAGCCCATCTGGTATGAGCAATTCCAGTGGTGGCATTAACTGCTTCACCTGGATCCATTTCTTCCAATTCTGCAACCCGACCGGTACACTTTCGCACAACAAGTTTGTTCTTCATCTGCAAGGCGTACCCAGCAGAGTCATATCCACGGTACTCAAGCCTTTTCAAGCCACTTAAAAGAACATCAAGAGCTTTTCCTTTTCCCACATATCCAACTATTCCACACATGTAAGTACCTTTCTGAACAGAGCATAATCATTATCCAGTACTTCCTGATTTGTATTCTCTGCTATGAATCTAACAACAGGTTCGGTGCCTGATGGTCTTATATGAACCCATCCACCGCTTCGTCGCCACCATAAACCATCATTAGTATTGTCTGGTTCTCCAAGCTCTTTAACAAGCAAAAGAGACATGCTGGCAAAATCTCCTGTAAAATTTACCTTTTTCTTTACATTTATATAAGACGGAAAACTATCTGCCCAATCGGCAATAGATTCATCTTGGTGCTCTCGAAGATAAGAAACAACATACGCCATACCAACTGCACTATCCCGCCCAAGATGACAGTCTCGGTGAATTACTCCTCCGTTACCTTCACCACCGATGTCTGCCCCTCTTTTTTCCATTTCTTCAATAACATTCACTTCCCCCACTGGGCTTCGATAAACAATACAACCGTGTTTTTTTGCAGCATCTTCAGCAAGGCTAGAAGTAGAAAGATTCACAACCGCCGCTCCTGGTTTATGTGCAAGAACGTGATCAAATGCTAATGCTATTGTATACTCTTCACCAATAAGTCTTCCCTTATTATCAACAAGAGCCAGCCTGTCACCATCAGGGTCAAAACCGAAACCAACATCAGCACCTCTTTTTACAACCTCTTCTGCAAGCACGGAAAGGCTTTCTCGATTAGGTTCTGCAATTCTTGGAAAATCACCCTCAGGTGTCATGGAAGGAAAAATCATCTCCCATTCCACATCAAGAGCATCCATCATGGCAGGGCCTAAAAGAGCAGCAGTTGCACCTGTAACATCAAGAATCACCTTTAGCTTTCTTCCATCTTTCCTTACAAGAGGCAATGCTGCAACCAGCTCTACATGTCTGGAAGTACTACCTTCCAGGAATTCT
Organism: Candidatus Sabulitectum sp.; assembly: GCA_029938555.1. Classification (GTDB taxonomy): domain Bacteria; phylum Fermentibacterota; class Fermentibacteria; order Fermentibacterales; family JCC-6; genus Sabulitectum. The sequence goes on from JAOZUR010000094.1 coordinate 3,804, forward strand.
GTTTCAGAACAACTTTGGTAACCAATCCAGTTTCTTTCTGCTTTTAAAAGCTTAGAAAGATTAAGTCGAGCTTCTTCTCGAAGGAAAACACCGTCAGGTCCAATAAGTTTCAACGCATTCCAATTACCGGGATTATGACTACTTGTAACAGCTATACCACCACAAACATTTTGATTCATAGCTTCAAGCTGAACTGTAGGAGTGGTAACAATGCCCAGAAGAACAGGGGTACAACCAACACCAAGTAAACCTGCACACACAGCAGCCTCAACTGCAGGCCCACTTTTACGGGTATCTCTTCCTACTACTACTTTGCCAGGGCCGACCAGCTCACCAAAGGCAGCTGCAAAACTACAAGCGTCCTGAACAGTAAAACTGTCTCCAAATATACCTCTGATACCAGAACCACTAATAATAGGTTTATTCATAATAAAACTCCCTTTCGGGTGCGGAACCCTGGAGCCGACGATCGGAGTCGAACCGATGACCTGCTCATTACGAGTGAGCTGCTCTACCAACTGAGCCACGCCGGCTCCGCAAAAATTTAATTTATATCTTTAATCACCAACAGTTGACAACTGAACATTAAGCCCAAAAATATACTGCGAATATCCTAGATCTGTTTCAGCAGCAGGATACACAACAGTTTCAGCTCCATCTTTTTTTACTCGATCACTTTTTAGATCCATCCAGCTATGCCTATACTCTAACCGAGCTGATAATGGTCCCCAAAGTATAATATCTGTACCAACTGCCGCTGCAAAACCAATGCTTGTTCCATCAGCCTCAACATAACTACCAAAATCATCTGTTCCTGAGTAACTTCCATTAACCCCAACGATGCCAGGACCTGCAAACACAGAAAAACCATCCATCACACCAAGCTGACCGCATGGGAAAGCCCAAAACAACATTGATGAAACTTCTCCGTCCCAACCGGATGAAACTTTCTTGGTAAAATACTCTCCTCCAAGATGAAATACAATGGCTCCAGGGGCATCAAGAGTTGCCACAAGCCCATAAGAAACACCTGGTGTTCTAAACCTTTGATCATACCCCTGATCTGTTGGAGAAAAACTAGATACAGAAGTTCCTAAATCGATTCCTAGCCCTCCAGGCAGACTTGATAGAATCCAGAAAATCATTACTGAACTAAAACTAAGCATTATTTTCCTTTATCCAATTAAGAAGCCCGCCAGCTTCAAGAATATCAAGCATCTCAGATGGAAGAGGTGGAAACGAGAACTGCCTGTCAGCTACACTTAAAATTCCAGTTGCAGGATCTACTGATACCGGATCGCCAGGTGTATAAAAATCCACCGCTTCAGGGCTCTGCACAAGAAGAAGACCTTGATTGATTGAGCTTCTGTAAAAAATTCTTGCAAATGATTTTGCAATAACCGCAGTTACTCCCACATACTTAAGCCCCAGAGTGGGCTGCTCTCTGCTGGAACCACAACCGAAATTTGATCCTGCCATAATAATGTCGCCTGCTTGTACTTTGTCCTTAAATTCAGGATCCAAATCTTCAAGCAGGTGCTGAACAATCTCGGGACCGGTTCCACAAGTATATGTATACTTACCTGGAAAAAGTAAATCTGTATTTATATCATTCTGGTCATAGAAATGAACGGCCATATTAAACCTCCCTTGGATCAGTTATCACGCCTGTGATTGCTGTTGCTGCTGCTGTTTCCGGGCTACCAAGATAGATAAATGCATCCTTCTCGCCCATTCTTCCTTTAAAATTTCTGTTTGCAGTAGACAGACATACTTCTCCTGGTGCCAAAACGCCCTGATGTGCCCCAAGACATGGGCCACAGCCAGGAGGAAGAATAACAGCACCTGCTTTTACAAATTCCTCTATTATTCCTTGCTGTAATGCTTTAGTGAATTCGTCACGACTGGCAGCTCCAACAAGCATTCGAACAGAAGGGGCAACCTTCCGACCGTCCATAACATCAATGGCAGCTTTAAGATCTTCTACTCTGCCATTGGTACAGGTTCCAAGAAAGACCTGATCTACTTTTGTTTCAGGAAGCTCTGAAACTGGACACACATTATCCACAGTGTGAGGACGGGCTACAACAGGTACAATTTCATCTAAGTCAAAATTAAAAATCTCGCAGAATTCAGCATCACTATCACTCCATAATGCTTTATTGCAAAGTTCATCACCAAAAAGGAAATTCTGAGTAATTCTGTCAGCGGGGAAAACTGCAATTTTTGCACCCATTTCAATACCCATATTTGCAATAGTCATTCGTTCATTAATTAACATGCTTCCAATAGAGCTACCATGAAACTCAACGGCTTTGTAATTCGCACCATCAGAACCAAGCTTACCAATAATGGTAAGAATCAAGTCCTTTGCTGAAACTCTGTTTTGAAAATTACCTTCAATATTTATCTCAATAGTCTCTGGGACCTTGAACCATGTTCTGCCTGTGATCCAAAGACCTGCAGCTTCTGTGCGATCTATGCCGGTGGCAAATGTATTCAAAGCACCGTAAGTACAAGTATGACTATCGCTTCCAACAACTATAGACCCAGGAAGAGCAAGGTGTTGTTCAGGAAGAACCTGATGACAAATCCCGCAGCCAACATCAAAAAATTTATCAATTCCCTGATCTTTAACGAATTTTCGAACCTTAGCATGACCTGCAGCGTTCTTGCTGGTTGCAGCAGGAGTAACATGATCAAGAACAATTACAATTCTATCAGGATGTTTTACTTTTCCATCCGGTTTTGTGCTTTCAAATTTACCTATAATTGCAGAACTATTATCATGAGTGAGCACCAAATCTGGTTCTACAAATACAATTTCACCTGGTTCCACAACTTTTCCAGCTGCGCGTCCAAGAACTTTCTGAGCAAAAGTAAGCCCCATATATTTCCTTTCGAATAACTGTTTTATGTTCTCTCTTTATGGTTGTACTATGAACAAAGAAGAAGGTTCCTTCAAGGGTGTTTTTTTGCTATTATAAACCACATCAATAAAATATAACTTTATTTAAGAAAAAATGAAACTATTCTTCTTGAGAGGATAATATGAAAACCATAAGAAGTTATGAGTTAATACAAAAGGAACATCCAGA
>JAOZUR010000045.1:0-2130 GCA_029938555.1 Candidatus Sabulitectum sp.
TTTATCTATATCTGTCATGTTTTGTCTTCCTGTGGGTAGGCATCGTAAACGCTGTTTATGTCGTTGGCTTTGAGGAAGTTTTTGTAGCAGCCTCGCCAGCTTGGGGCTAAAATAGTGTTTTGCATTTGTTGTGCTATACCGGGGCAACCACCGTTGCAGTACTTAACCCATTTGCAATTTTTACATTCATTTATTTCAGTCATGGGTACTACATATCGGTCTCTTACTTCTTGAATTACGCTGCTTGTGTCCCATGTGTTTAGTAGGTCATCTTTTAAGATGTTACCCATGGTAAGGTCATGTAACATTGAACAGGGAACTATTGAGCCATCGTGAAGAATGCCCAGTTTGTTGAAAACGCCTCCGCAGGAGGAGAGGTAACCCATCTTCCAGCGGTTGGTAAGTTGATCATTTTTTCTGGCGTCTTCCATTTCACGGTACATTCTTAGTTTAGCAAGTGGTCCAGCTTGTGCTGTTATTCTGTTCGGGTATTTTTCCTGGAGTTTTTCAAGCCTTTTGCCTACTGCAAGAATTTCCTTATGGTCTAGTGCTATCTCTTCTTTGTAGGTGCAACCTGTTCCAATGGGGGAGGCTTCGTTGTTGGTCATTGATGGTAAGCCTATGTCTTCAAGAAGAAACGCAGCCATGTCTTCAACATCATCCATGTTGTGTTTGCTGATTGTGGCTCTTACGGTGACTGGGAATTTGTTTTTCTTAAGTAATTTAAGAGCTCTTACTGCCTGGTCAAAGCTGTCAGGGCGACTTTTGTTGTGTATCTCTGCTTTTGAACCATCAATAGATATTTGAATGCTGTTCAGGCGAAGGCGTCTTTTACCTTTGCTGAATTCTTTAATTGTGTCTTCTGTAATAAGTGTGCCGTTAGTAAGGATGGAGTAGCGCATCCTGTTTTCTATCACCGAGTCAACCAATTCAAAAAAGTCTGGTCTTGTGAATGGTTCTCCACCGGTGAGGGTGACATTCATGATCTTTGCGTCACCAAGTTTTTTGATACTCTGTTTCCACTGCTCTGTTGTAAGGTCGTTTAGGGCAACCATCTCGTCAGAGTAAAAACAGTATCTGCACTTTAGGTTGCATTTTCCTGTAATGGAAATGTCAGCGGATTTTGGGAATTTTGAATGCTTCGGCACATTACTAATTGGAGGCAAGGAAACCACCTTTTGTCATAATTGTAAGGTAATCGTTAATGTCTTCTTCAAGATTTTCTGGAAGGTTTTCATATTCTTTGTTGAACTGTTCTACCATTTTGATGGTTGTTGAGCTTTTTTTACAAAGTTCCCAGATAAATTTGCCGGTATCATTTATTACCAGAACTTCACCAGAGTCAGGGTTAAAAAGCAGGCTACCACTTTCATCTTCTTCCCTGAGGGCTATGTCTGGGTTTTGAACATATTCTGTTTTATTACACATGGTTTCCTGTTCTGTTTTTATAAATAACTTCACTTTTGCATTAGGGGTAAAATAGTTAATTTTATTCGTGTAGTAAATAGCCGTGTTAACATGTGATAAGTTAAATTATCTGCTGTGGGAAATTGGAAGAACAAATATATTTCTTATGTAGTGTTATTCGTCTAAATTGCCACTGACTGATGCAATTACATATTCACCTTCACTGGTGGCTCTTTTGAACACATCTCCATTGCTGTAGATGGTTACAGTAATTGAACCAGACTCACTCATGCTTTGAGCATATAGATAGACATATTCATTTGGCTCAGCTGAAAAAGTATGTGACCATGGCAGAGCAACATTACCCAGTTGGGATATTCCACCATCACCATTCTCATAAGTAATATTAACCCGCTCTGCGCTACCAGCAATTTCATATTTAACATCTATAGATGTGTCAAAGGGGTTTGAGCAGGACAGTATTAAAAAAAGTGATAATGCAAACAACAATAATTTCATAAGGTTTTTCCTTCCATTCTGAGTACAAATAGTTTTCCTTACTACGATATGTATATATTCGTTTCTATTTTAAATCAAGGAGGAAAATATTTTAGTATTTCTGTTAATGATTATTTTCTATCTGACCAGCCCTTGTTTGGGCCAGTCTTATTACAGATATCTTGATCTTACTCCTACCATGGCGCTTTTACCAAGAGCAGAAGT
>JAOZUR010000045.1:2230-18166 GCA_029938555.1 Candidatus Sabulitectum sp.
GGGCTGGATGGTAATGCCTTTTTGGAATGGGTCTGGCAGAGTGATTCTGAAGTTACCACACATTCGATTGATTCCACCGGCACTAGACTTTTTACTGAAGTTCTTCCTTTGTTTGAGGGGAATGTTATTCGATTAGATAAGTTTGGTGAACTTGAGTATTTCAAGCATGAAATTGTTTTAGCTGCCGGTTGGATGTATGAACTTGATAACAACCATAGGGTACTTAATAAAAAGGCGGTTGATAGTGCTGGAGAGGTAGTATCAACATCTGATGGTGTATTTGAAACTAGGTATGTGTACGATGAATCTGGAAATTTGACTTTGACTTGTTTTTTAAATGTTCACGGTGACTTGTTGCCAAATGATTATGCTTTGCCCCGAACAGGCAATTACGCATTTGATGATAATGGTATTGTTGTGAATGAAATAGAAATCGCATATACCAAGCAGATATTTGATCAGAATTCTCTTTACATAGTTGAAGAGTTTTTTGATGTTAATGGGGATCTTGTAGAAAACCCTCAAGGGGTTGCTTCGGTTCTGATTGAAAGAGATGTTTATGGAGGTATATCTCAATCCACTTGGCTTGATTTGTTGGGTGAAAGGACAGAGATTGAAGGAGTGTCAGTAACAAGAAGATTGTTCAATGACCATGGGTATGTGATTGAGTCTTCAACTTATAATGCTCATTTGAACATTGCTGATTTTCCAGGTGGTTTTGCTTACACAAGGTTTTCTTATACTGAAGATGGTCAACCGGAACTGATTTCATATTATGACAAGTTTAATGTACCAGTTATTAACACATCTCTTGGTTGTCATGCCCGTAGTTTCATTTATGACTTGAATGGATTGTGTGTTGAACTTCGTTATCTTGATACAACATACGAACTTGTGAATCTTGCTACTGGATATGCTCGAGTTGTTTCCGTTTTTGATGAATCTGGTAATCTTATGGAACATCTGTTTTATGATCAAAATGGAGTTGAGATTTTTCAATAAAAAAGGGACGGATTTGTTCCGCCCCTAATTTAATTTTAACTCTATTTTGTTTATTCAGGAAGAGAACCGTAGAATACTCTTGGGTAGTCATCGGGATTAACATCAAAACTTATGAAATGTTCCTTGCCTATGAATGTAGTCCATTTCATTGCTGCTTCTCCAGCATCAATAGCGGCTGTAAACAGTAGATTGCCATCAAGATCGAATACATCAAATGCATTCACACTTTCCGTGCCCTTTGATATCCAGAGTCTATTTTGGCCATCAACAAACAATCCTGCAATAGATGCTTTGTAAGGATCTGGCTCCCAGTTTGCCATTGAAGCAGGCATTCCCTGGGCTATCATTCTGGCATTAACAACTTCAGTTTCAAGATCGATTTCGTACTGAGATTTGGCAACTCTTTCAAAATCATCTTTTTCATAGGTGAAAAGTTCTTCACCATCAGCACTCCATGCAGTGAATGAATAGTCTTCAGAAGACATTGGAGAGGTGAATACTAATCCATCTTCTGTTGCTGTGAACAATAGAATATCATCAGTCATGGTACTGAGATCTGTTGGGTTGAATGGAGACATTTTGCTGTAGAATATTTGGGTGGGAACAGAACTCTCGTTGTTCCATCGTGCCACTGTGAACCCCATGAACATTCCATCTTCTGTCTGCTCGAAATCAGGTTTCAATCCCATTATATCAGTTCCTGTAAGGGCTATAATCTGGGCAGGGGGGGATGGAACAAAACCAGCTGTTTGATCGATGTAATCATAATTTTCATCAAAATAAACCAGCTTGCCACCCATGCCATCTGCTACAACCATACCGCCATCAGGATAACAGGCAAATGCAACTGGCATACGGAATTCTCCAGGCCCGCCGCCTTCACGACCTATTGAACGGATGAATTCACCTTCATAAGAAAACAGTGAAATAGAAGTTTTCTGCATATCAAGAATTGCCACATCACCATTGTTGGTAAAACCAGCAGCAATGATTGCCCCGAAAACGAAATTACTGTCGCCAAGTTCAACTCCGATTGAATCGGAAACTGTAAGATAATTATCTGCAATTGGAAGAACATATTCTTCCTGAGCTGCAGAGCCATTGGTTCCTGTGTCAGTATTGTTTGTTTCTTCGCTGGTATCGGTTGGCTCAGAGGAACCACATCCGCCAATGATCAAAATGAACATAACAGATAAAACGAAAAACTTCATAACTAGATCCTTTCTTTTAAGATTATACAGGGTCAACTGTTTACTAATATTATGGCTCTTTTGAATATGTCAACTTTAGGGTCTCATGAGTTGCTCGAGGGCGTTAAGATGTTGGTTCAATTGCTCTCTACCGTGATCAGTAAGAGAGTACCAGCTTACAGGTCTGCGATTTCTGAATTCTTTTTTTACACAGATGTATTTTTCATCTTCAAGTTTGCGTAGTTGAGCTCCCAGGCTGCCATCTGTTTCTAAGAGAAGTTCTTTTAGTCGGGTGAAGGATAAAGCAGTATGCCTTGCCAGAAGCACACATATCCCCAACCTGATTCTGTGACCTAAAAGCTTGTTGAGTTTATTCAGAGTACTCTTTATTTCGTCATTTGGATGGTTTGACATTGTTCCTACTATTGCGGATTGCTATTGTTATTAGTGCTGCGCCAAGCAGGCATCCCATTGCAGTCCAGGCGTAATTGATTTCAAATAGTGTGCCGATAAACCCTAGAACCATGATTCCACCTAACCATAGAAAATTCCTGTCAAAATGAACACCAGCAGTCCACCAGCCCAGGGCTACAATCAGAAGAATAACTTGACTGTTCACCACACCAACAATTAAACCTTTGATACCAAGAATAATAGCTAGTATTATAATAACCATCATTCCACTCCAGTGGAGGGCGTGTTTTATTCCCATCTCACGATCCATCTGCCCTTTGTTTGCTCCGGCCTTGTAACCCAAGAAACCACTTAACATTCCCCCCAATGGACCTGCTATCATCCAGAATAATCCCACCCATCTTGGGGCAAAATCAATAAGGGAAAAACCTGCAATTAGAATCACTGCCCAGAGAATATAGATGGATCCGGGAGAAGCAGAGTTTTCTGATTTTGTTACCAGGTCTTTCACATACCCGATGTCTGATTTAACTTCGCTGTTTGTCATTTTGTTCCTTTCGGGTTAGTTTTTAGAGTACTCTGAAAACTAGAGTAAGTGAGTTGATTTGTCAAGTCCTCCTTTTTCTCCTTCTAAATTGTCTTGATTTACAACCTTGACAGGAAGCAACAACCCTCTCTATTGTCTAATCATAAATTTAATGTTATGAATTTTTAGAAAGGTCCCTTTGAACAAAGCACCAATATTTATTCGAGAGAAGATTCAGCAAGGGAAAATCTCTGGAAGTTTTGAAGGCGCTGTTTTGCTTGCCGATATCTGTGGTTTTACTTCTCGATTTGATCAGATGGCAGGGCTGGGAGCTAAAGGGGCAGAACTTATCTCCAGTGAGGTTAGTAATACCTTTACTGAAGTTGTTAATATCTGTGCTGATTTTGGTGGTTTTCCAGTTTCATTTGCAGGTGATGCTGTTACTGTTGTTTTTCCGGGAAAAACAAACAAAGCTCGAAATGCTTGTGAACAGATCAGTCTTCTTAATTCTGAAAGTATTCTTCCCCTTAAAAATTCAATTGGAAGAGGTCGCATTGTCTGGGATGTTGTCCCACTTCAAGGGTGGACCTTCTATAGCATCCAGGGCACAGCGGTAAGGGAAGCAACAAAACTTAACTCTGACAACACATTGGAACAATCTGTATTGTCCCATGAAGAAGATATGGTAAACTCTCTTTCTTCCAATATTGTACTGCCGGTAGATAGTTTTAACCCACCTTCTTTATTTTCTAGTAACTCTACGAATGAATTCAGGCAGGTAATCAATATTTTTCTTTCTCTTGAAAATAGAATTGGATACAACTGTCCAAGAAGTTTTCAGGAGCTTATTCTTGAAGTTGCCACAGAACTTGGAGGATTTGTTTCAGGATTAGAAGCAGATCATGTGCTTGTTGTTTTTGGTGCTCCCGTCTCTAGGGAAGATGATCCCAGACGGGCAGATGCTTTTCTTCAGCAGATTTTTGCTCGTGCAAATGGTAGAGTAAAAGCAGGAGCAACTTCCGGTCTGGTATTCAGTGGCTTGATCAAAACACCTCTTCTTGAATCTTATACAGTTCTGGGTCCTTCTGTTAATCTTGCAGCTCGTCTGCATAGTTCTGCTGGCTGGAATTCCATTTACAGTGATCCTGGTTTCAATCGATCATCTTGTCTTGGATTTAAGTCCGAAAGACAGATTAATTTAAAAGGTATTAAACATCCTGTTCAGGTAAGTCTTCTTTCTCCATGGGTGAAAAGAGAGAAAGTAGCAGATCAGGTTCCCCCGCTTTTCGAGAGAGATAATATGCTTGATCGGATTGAAAAGGAACTGAAAAACAGAAATTCCTGCATTCTAATCAATGGGATTGCTGGTTTGGGCAAAACACGATTAGCTAATGAGTTAATAAGCCGAATGACAGGCACATTTTTTATAACATTTCGGTCTGAAAGTTCGTCCGGTGGAAATGTAGATATTTTTTCCAGATGGCTTGGTGAATGGATGGGTTTTGATGCAGCTGATAAGGGGCTTTCAGCTTTTCGTGAGAGACTTTACAGCTTTATCGATTTGCTGGATGAACTAAGTGATCCTGATGCTGCTATGGCATCTAATGAATTGCTACGAGCTGAATCTGTTCTTGCTGCAATGGTCGGTCTACAATGGGAAAGATCCCTTTTTGCTGGTTTGGATCCCAAGGGAAGATTTCGAAATACTGTGTCAGTTATTGCTGCCTTCATTCAAGGTTTTTGTCTGTTGCAGAAAACCATTTTGATTTTTGATGATCTCCAGTGGATGAATCGTGACTCTATTACCTTGCTTGCAGCTGTTCTGGGTGAATTGGGAGAGAATACTCCACCGATTCTTTTACTGACAAGGCCGGGACTGGAGGGAATTGTACATGATCTCAGTTTGACTCCACAGGAAATTAAGATGAAACCTCTTTCTCGCCTAGGATGTAAGAGTTTTTTGAATTGGAGTTTGAGCGAAGAACCCGAAGATGAGTTGCTTGATTGGTTTTACGGACGAACAGAGGGTATTCCTTTCTTTATGGAACAGTATGCATTAATGCTTTCTTCAAATGCCGTACCATTAGATGAAGATAGTTTTCCAGGAAATCTTCACGGGCTGCTTGTGGCTAGGTTAGACAGACTGGATTTTGAAATTAAAGAGTCAGTTCTTATAGCGAGTATTCTTGGTAGAATTTTTGATCCTAAGCTTCTTCAACTGCTTGTACCTCACATGGATATAGAACCAATTTTGCATGGTGCTGTTGCAGAAAGAATATGGGAACCTGTTGCAGACGGATCCTACAGTTTTATTCACATACTTCTTCAGGAGGCTGCGTATAATCTTCAACTTCATTCAGAGCGGGAAAAGATTCATACAAGAGTAGCGGAAAACATGAAGGATATGTGGGCTCTTCTACCGGAAAAAGCTCAGAGTATTGCTTATCATCTGGAACGGGCAGACCGCAAACAAGATGCAGCAATTTGGTTTATTAAGGCGGGCCGATACTCATTGTCTAGAAATTATACCACAGCTTGCCTTGAGCAGATGAAGAAGGTTCTACAGCTTTCTAATGATATATCAAACAGATTGGATGCCCATAAGGTAATCTATGATTTGCATTCTCTTACAGGTTCCTGGCAGAAGGCAGAAGATGTCATAAGCCTTGCAACAGCCGAGAACCTCACTATCAGGGAGATGGCAAGGGTACAGATGATGCGGGTAAATATGGCAACTAACATGGGAAAACCACAGGAAGCACTAGAACTTCTTGAAGGGATAAAAGAGAGTGATCCAGGGCTGAAACCTCAAATTCTGATCCATCGAGGAAGAATACTCATGCTTCAAGCAAAAACGGAAGAGGCTATGAATTTTCTTCTTAATGTTTATGAAGAATTAAAAGAAGGAACCCATGAAGAAAAACTTTTAGGAATTAAAGCCCTTGGCAATGCATCTGGATGTATGCTTCGTCTGAACAGGCGTGCGGAAGCAGAAAAATCACTTAAACAGGTACTTGCTTTTGCTGTAGAAACCGGTAATCTAGTACTTGAAACTCTTGCTATTGGTAATCTTGCCCTGGCTTATAAATATCTGGCCGGTAGGCAGAACGATGCTATATTAATGACAAGAAAGCATCTTGAACTTGCACGAAGAACTGGAAGTCGTTTACTTGAGTTACAGGCAGTTGGAAATCTGGGTTCTTTGCTGGAAAGAGAAGAGTCTTCTACAGAGGTTTTTGTTCTTCTTGAAAATGCAGTGGAACTTGCTAGAAAGTATGGGGGCAATGAGGCGTTATCCATTTCTCTGGGAAATCTTGGCAGAGCGTTGGAAAGGGTGGGTAAATCGGAACAGGCTTTAAAGTTGTATAGAGATGCTATTCAAATATGCGAAGAAGAACGAATGCAGGTTCATAAGGTGGATTTTGCCTTTGAAATAGCTCACATATTAATGGAAACTGGTTTACTAAATCAGGCAGAAGATCAGATCAGACAAATAGATGAGTGGAGGGGAAAGGATGGAGAGTTATACAGTATTTTATGGTGCGAAAGTAAATTGCTGCGACTTCAGGGGCGCAAGCAAGAAGCGGTAAAAATATTAAAAAAAGGGCTTGAGCAGTTCGCAGATAGTGAGAATAAATTCGATTTACTTTATGAGCTGTATATGTCCGGTGGAGATATAAAAACTCTAAGAGACTGCATTGAACAGGGTGAAGAACTTTATGCTAAAAACCCTCATTGGGATTTTAAAAACAAACTAGATGAACTTGTCTGTATTCTAAAGAACAAGTAGAGAATTTATTTTATCTTTTTAATGCTGTAAGATTTAACCAGATAGTGTTTTCTCTATTCAAACCATCTGATTTTTCATAAGCTGATTTGACTGAAAGGCCAACTTCTTCAACTTGTTGAATCCACCAGCTTTTGTTTTTCAGGGTAAAAGTTCTAGGGTCTTCCGGTGGTTGATTTTCTCTTGATGTGCTTACTGAAATGAAAAGAATACCATTGGGAAGAAGCTTATCAGAAATATGCTTGAAGCATACTTTTATTTCATCAGTTCTAAGATGCATTAAAGCAGCCACGGAATATATGCCATCATATTTTTCTTCTATTTTTGTAAGGTCTTCTGGAAGGTTTAATATTTTAAGAAAAGGAGTTAATTCTTCATGAAGTTTAGCTGCTTTTGATAACATTTCTTTGCTACCATCTGTGATTGTAAATGATGTTTCTGGTTGATTTTTTAGCAGAAATGATGCCTCTCTGCCGGAACCACATCCCAGTTCAAGAAGGTTTTTGCAGTTGTGAAGTGTGGTGAGCAAAGCCTGCTGCAGTTCGTTTACATCTGCTGATTCATAACGCTCTGTTAGAGTGTGGGCCTTTTGATCGTAGTAACTAATAGTAAGGTTTTTGTTTTTCATATGTTTAAAGATTTTTCTATGATTCCCTGGAACATTAATACACCAATTGGAATGAGTTTATCTGGAAAGTCATACTGGGCACTGTGTAAGGCAGGGCAGTTTTCCCCTGAACCAAGGCCGAAAAGTGCACCAGGGTATTTGGCTGTAAAATGCCCAAAATCTTCAGACCATGGGAATGGTTTTTTCAACTTACAGATGTTGTAACCGAGTTTGGTTGCTACGTCTTCAACTATTGAAGCAGGCATCTGGGCATTTGTTGTAGCTGGAAATTCTTCAGTTCGTTCTGTTTTGTAAGAGAGTTTTTCTTTCAGAGAAACATTATTTATTTCAAGAACCACTTGGTTATACAGTTGCTCCATCTGTTTTGTGGTTGGGGCTCGCAGAGTGACCATTACCGTTGCTTCAGCAGGTGATGTGCCAAAAGAAACTTCACCAATTGTTGCATGTATCAAGGTGGCTATGATTCCTTGGTTTGGTAGTGAAATGCGGTAAAAGAAAGATATAAGTGAGACAACAGCTTGAGTTGGGCTGATTCCCTCTTGCGGCTGTGCTGCATGGGCAGTTTTGCCAGAAAGCTTAACAACAAGGCCAAGCGAAGCACCGGCAAAGGAACCCTGTCTTGTAATTATTGATCCAAGTGGAAAGCCTGGTAGATTATGCAAAGCGTAACACAGGTCTGGTACATAGTTTAGCTGTTGTACAATTCTTATTGCTCCCTGCCCAGTTTCTTCCGATGGCTGAAAAAGAAGAATTACAGTTCCACATTTGGGACGGTTGTTTGCCAGCCAGGTTGCAACTCCACACAAAATGACCATGTGTCCATCATGCCCACATTTATGCGAAACTCCTAAGTTCAATGAGTGGTGGCTAATCTCTGTATTTTCCGTTATGGGCAGAGCATCTATATCACATCTTAACAGAATGGTTTTCCCCGGTTCTTTGCCATGATAGATCGCGAGAATCCCGTATCCGCCAATGGGAGATACAACAAGATCAGGATGTTGATCTTTCAAAAAATTTAAAATAGTCTTAGCAGTTTGTTTTTCGCAGTTAGATAATTCAGGATGTTTATGAAGATTGTGTCTTAATTCTATTAGAGAATTTAAATTATTGCTAGCTATTTTTACATCTGAACCTGCTGGTGGAATAATCATTCTACCTTCGCTTGTTTTATTCTGGGTAAGAGCTTCTGATTTCCTTCAGTGCTTCAAATTGGGAAATGAAGTGAACTCTTAACTCAGGATCAAATTTGTTAAGAAAAAGTTTTTCCATTTCCTCTAAGACTTTTTCATCAGGCCATGGGGATTTATATGCTCTTCTGGAACACAGAGCATCAAAAACATCTGCAATAGAGGTGATTCTGGCCATGAAAGGAATTTCTTCACCGGCGAGCTGGTTGGGGTACCCGGATCCATCCCAGTTCTCATGATGATTAAGAGCTATGTCACGAGCCATTTCGTCAAAAGTAGACTCACAGTTATGAAGTACTTGCGCACCGATTTCGCAATGTTTTTCCATAACAGTCCGTTCCTTCTCGCTGAGCATACCTGGTTTTTTTAGAATTGAATCACTAATACCGGTTTTACCAACATCATGTAACATTGCAGCCATCCTGAGAATATCTCTGTTTAGAATTTGATCTTTATCGCTGACATTATTGGCATTTGCCCAAGAATCATAAATAGCAACTGCGTAACTACCCACTCTGTTAACATGCTGTCCGGTTTCTTTAGGGTCGCGAAATTCTGTCATCTTCACCATGCGCATAAGCAGTGTTCTTGTCATCATTGCCCGCTCAAGAGCAAGGGCACCCAGAGTTGCATAGTATTTGCCAAGTAGTTCCATTTTGCTTTGAAATGGTACAAATTCTCTTTGATGGGTGCGGGCATTTATTAACTGCAAAACACCCACAACAGTTTGCCTGTTATTAATTAACGGCAGAGTAAGAACAGATTTGGTGCGGTATTTTGCAATTTTATCATAACTGTCATCAAAAGAATAAGGGGCTTCATCTGGAATTTCTCGAACATTATCGATGTTAAGAATTTTTCCAGTAGAAGCAACATATCCAGCCATGCTTGCAGTGCTTATTGGAATTGTGAACCTTGTGTATGGAATTCTTTGTCCTCGGGAAACAATTGTTTCATTTTGAGAATGACAAAAGGAAAGTACACTGCCTTCGACAGTATAAACAGAGCCAGCATCAGCATTTGTAAAAAAACGGGCTTCAGTTAAAATCTGCTCTAGAAGAATATCAATATCACCAATATTTACAAGAATAGCTCCTGCTGCTAAAATTCTTTCAAGAAATTCATCATCTGGAGATTTTCTCTTCATTGGTACTTCCTTTATTGTTGTATTTTAAGATACATAAACAGGATTGTATTTGCAATAGGATTTTGAATTGTTAATTTGTTGATTTGTGATTTTGCACGGTGGAATTCATAACCTTAAGCATTCGCTTACCAGTCTCATTCCAGTTAAAGGTTTTTGCCCAAGAAAGCGCATTCTTTGAGAGTTCTGCTCTTTTTTCTGGATTTTTAAGAATGCTTTCTAAGGCATCTGCAAGCGCTACCGAATCTTGGTGTTTAACAAGAACTCCTGTTTTACCATCTAACACTGAGTCACGAAGACCGTCTGAATCACTGGCAATCACTGGTGTGCCACAGGAATTTGCTTCAATCACAGTAAGTCCCCAGCCTTCTTTGGCTGACGGAAAAACAGCTATATATGATTTTTGTAACCAGCTAAGTTTGTCTTCCTGTGAAATAAAGCCTTCAAAAGTAACATTGTCCTGAAGATTAAGTTTACCTACAAGCAATTTCAGTGAGTGTGAATAGTCTCCTTCACCAATCACTGTAAGATTTGTTTTTATGTTTCTGGTCTGAAGTATTTTCATGGCTTTAAGGAGATGCTGAACACCTTTGTATTGTTTAAGTCTTCCTACAAAAAGAAGTCTGCCCTGTTCGACTGTTATGGATGGATTTTGTTTGTAAAAGTCTGTGTCAATTCCACATGGAATAACACTTATTTGGTCTGCGGGAATTCCTCTTCTTACAAGGTCATGTTTAGTACTGTCACTTATTGCTACGAAATTGCTTTTTGCATAAACTTTTGGGATCATCGCCTCAAGAGCATTCACATAAAGAGCTTTAATAAAAGAAACTTCTCGGTATGCTGTTGTTCCGAATAGATGAGGCACAATTGCAAGAACAGGAGTTTTGGACCATCTGGGTGAAAAAACAGGCACTTTGCAGATGTCTTCAATAATCAGGTCGAAGGAATCGAGGTTAAGTGATTGACAGTACTTTTTTAAGGTGAAGTTGTATGAGTACCATTTTCCGTGTCGGTGAATTTGCACGCCATCAATTACTTCTTTGTCAGGCAGCCACTGAATTGCGTGTGAAACATGTATTACTTCGTGGCCTGCCGCTACTGCTCTTTTCAGAATTTCATGCAAATGTATTTCTGCTCCACCGGCTTCCGGGTTGTGCGGATCTCTCCAGTTAAGTGCAAGTATTCTCATTATTTATTAGGTTTTCTTGCAAATACACCGATAATTACTGCGGTTTTTGGACCTAACCAACTCTGCTCAATAGCGGTTCTTATTTTAGTTCGGAGTTTGTGTATCGGTGGTATTAAGATAGGTCGAAGAGGAAGGGTAAGCCCGATTTTCATAAGAATTTCCCTAGTGATTCTGTAACCTAGAGATGGGGCAAAATATCTTCCATAAACAGACCAAGGCACAACTCCATGTTTGACCAAATATTTACTCAGTTGTTTTTCTGTATACTGGGTTTCCCACCCGGCAAACCAAACATTAAGTGTTATCATGGTTTTCTTAATTATGGTGTATATGTGGAAAGTCTGCGGCACATCCACAAGCAGATGCCCACCTGGCTTTGTAACTCTGATGCATTCATCGGTCATAGGGTCAGTATTTTTGAAATGCTCCATGACCCCTTGATGAAAAACCAGATCAAATGTTTCTGTTTTAAAGGGTAGTTCATTCGCATCTCCACATACAAGAAGTAATGTGGCATTTTTTTTAGCTGCTGCTTCTCGCGCAAGCTTCATTGCTGCGTGTGAATAATCCAGCGCAACAGGTAGAGCGCCTTCTTCCCCTAAAGCAATACTATCTCTTGCTGTAGCAGATCCTACTTCCAGTGTTACCATGTTTTTCAATTTAAGTCTTTTTTTAACTTCAACCCTTATTCTATCATCATTATCATAAATTTCGGTAAGGTCTCTTTCCCTTTCCCAAAATTTATCCCAGTGTGATCTTTCAGACGTACGAGCCATTTTTTCCTCCCAACCGGTGGTCTGTAATCTACAATATTAGAGGAATATTGACCAATTGATAGTAAATTGAATATATATCGAACAACTTGGTATATTACTCACGGGTAAACAAAAAGGGAATTATTTATGAATTTGCGCCTCAGGCGATTTGAGAAAAGTGATTTTGCTAAGCTTAATAATTGGGTACAAGCTGTAAGTGCTGACAACTACATGCAAAAGGTTACTCCACTTAATGTTGAGTCTGTAGAAGATTTAGATTATTGGGGTATTAATTATGTATGGTTTGCAATCACAGTTAATGAAGTAGCCATTGGTGGAGTATGGATTGATAAGCGTCGTCCAAACGATACACTTGGCATTCTAGGTATCTTAATCGGGAGCCCTGAAAAATTAGGCAAGGGGATTGGTAGGCAAGCAATATCTCTAGCAATAGCAGAAGCTCAGCAAATTCTTGGAATTACCCAAGTTCGTCTTACCGTTCGAAAAACAAATCAAAGAGCCATTAGAGCATACAGAAGTGTAGGTTTTGAAGTTAGTGGCAAAGGTACAACTACACTGGAAACAGGCCTAGTCGTGCCATTCTATCGCATGGAGACCGAGCCTCTTGGCGAGGGACCAGTCTTAACTGCGATCGAGCCTCTTGGCGAAGGCTCCGCCTTACGGAGACCAGAGGGATCCGCCATTATTTAGGCTCATCTATAGTCAAAATTTCATTGTGTTTTTCAATAGTAGACAATTTGCATTTTTGAATTGCAATTTGTCCATTTTTAGTTGAGCGCGAAACCATGAGATTTAGGAGCTTGTCTGCATAAACACTTTTAGCTATTGTTTAAAAAAGTATAACTTGTATTTTGCTGCTGAGTATTAAGGTTGGGGGGGGAATGAAAGCTGTTAAAATTATTCTTACTGTATTCGGGTTGATAGTTTTGTTTTTTGGATTGGTTTTCCTTATTGGCGGTAATCCTATTGTGGGTTTCGTGATGCTGGGGTTAGGCATATTTATGATTGTTTACGGACTTAGAAAGGCTAAAACCAGAGATGTTATTATCAAACGGGAGTTAGAGCTTTCAGGTGATGTGAGTTTAGAAAGTATGAAATGCAATCAGTGTGGTGGTGCTTTATCAGAAAAAAACATTTCAGTTCGAGCAGGGGCTGTATTTGTAAGTTGCCCATACTGTGGTACTTCGTACCAGATAGAGGAGGCGCCCAAATGGTAAAAATCTTTGTTCTTCTGATAGCTTTTGTACTTTCTTTGTCTGCTTATGGTCAGAATTATAATTTCTCAATTCCTGAATTCAACTGTTTTGTAGAGGTTAATAAAGATAGAAGTTTGAATATAAGTTATGAAATTCTGTTTGAATGTACTCCCGGTTATAGTAGCATTGATATTGTGGATATAGGTTTCCCATCTGAGAATTTCCTAATGGGTTCCATGCGAGCCAAGTTAGATGGTAGCGTTCTTAAAGATATCAGATATTCATATTACATAGATAATGGTGTTGAAGTTCATCTCAATCGGCATTCAATTCATTCAGGAGAGCAGGGTTTGTTTACGCTCACCGCAGTGAATAATGACATGGTTTTTCTTGATACTGAAGATGATGACTATGCTTCAGTTGTGTTTTCAACCACATGGTTTGACGGTGGATTACTAACAGGCACAAGTGATTTTTCCTTATCGATGGTTTTTCCCGAAGGGGCTGATCCGGAAAATGTGCGATATCATGATCGACCATTTACAAGTTCTTACATTGATGACTTGGATCGTCCGGTATATGTCTGGCAGGAGACTCGATCGGTAGATTCAAAATATATGGTTGGTATTTCATTTCCAGAAGAGCTTGTAGACGGACCTCTTTCTGAAAGGCCTACAGAACCCTTTTTAAGTGAAGACGCAGTTATTGCTTTATTCGCTTTCGGATTTATTTTTCTTTTTTTTAGTTCTGTAGTATTTATAATTGTAAAAGCTTTGCACAAGGCGAAGCGAAGAAAGGAAGAATATCTTCCTCCAAAGCTTGGTCTTGAAGGATCTGGAATCAGGAGGGGCTTGACTGCACCTTTAGCAGCTTTGCTTCTTGAAGAAAAACTGGATAGGGTTTTTGTACTGATAATTTTCGGATTATTGAAAAAAGGTAGATTGCAGTTGGAAGATGATAAGTTGATTAAAACTGGTTCAACTGAAGGTCTTCGATTGTATGAAAAGGAGTTATTGGCTTTAATTCCAGAAGTACCATCAGACAAAGCAATTCCATCAAAAGACATTAAGGAATTGTTTTTGAAAATGATAAAAGTTTTGGAAAAAAAGATGGAGGGGTATTCTTTAAAGGAATCGCAAGAATATTATCGAGGCGTGATAGAAAGTGCATGGAATATGGTTTATGCAGATCAGTCTGCAGAAAAAGCAGGTGAAATATTAGGCGACCGATTCCACTGGTTGCTTGCTGATGAGAAATTTGACTCTCGATTGAAAAAAATACCATCAGGCAGGAATTTTTTACTTCCCATGTATATGTACCATTACTTTCCATCCACTACCCGTATGGTTGGTGGAGCATCAGGGATGAATCTTACCCAAGCTTGTTCGCAGATGGTGAGTTCTCTGGAGAGAACTGCTGGAAACACAGTAAGTAATCTTACACGACTATCATCATCTGTTACTTCGAAATCAAACCCTGTTCCAGTTTCCACATACAGAAGCTCAAGTGGTAGTAGTTGTGCTTGTGCCTGCGCTTGTGCTGGATGTGCATGTGCTTGTGCTGGAGGAGGAAGGTAATCATGTTAAAAAATCTTAAAGAATCAGGAAAAAGAATTACTGAACCGGGTATGTATCATTTTCGCAGAAAAGATCATAGATTGCATTTGCGAATCAACAGTACCGGCAGAGGGATATTAACTGTTGATGCCTCAAGAATAATCCATTTCAACCCTGTTGCAACTGATATGGCCTGGATGATTCTTTCCCAGATGACAGATAAAGAAGTTATTAAATCTATTCGCCAACGGTATTCGGTTAAAAAGAAGCAGGCAATTTCCGATTTAGGTGAATTTAATACGGTGATGAAAAATATTATGGAAACTGGCGCATCAGAGCCAATCTCGTTTGTTAACATGGATGTAACAGAACCTTTTCAGGCGAAAATTGATGTTCCATTCCGAATGGATCTTGCACTCACATATAAGTGTAATGTGAACTGTGGTCATTGTTACAACCAAACCCGTGATAAAAATGAGTTATCCACTGAGCAGTGGAAAGAAATAATGAACAAGATATGGGATCTGGGAATTCCACATGTGATTTTCACAGGTGGAGAGGCCACTCTTAGAGATGATCTTGAAGAGTTGATACAACACGGGGAAAATCTAGGTTTAATCACCGGCTTGCTCACTAACGGTGTTAAACTTGCAAACCAGGTATTTTTGAACAGTCTAGTTGATGCAGGTCTTGATCATATTCAGATAACTCTTGAATCAAGCGATAGAACTATACACAACAAAATGACAGGGGCAGACAGTTTTGACAGTACCGTTCAAGCCATTCGAAATTGTGTAAAAGCTGGAATTCATACCATAACCAATACAACAATAACTGAAGAAAATTACCAGGGAATGGTTGAAACAATTCAATTTGCCCATGACCTTGGTCTTTCAGCCATTGCAGCAAATGCGATTATTCACAGCGGAAAAGCTCTTGAAGGAGATTTTGCAGTAAGCACAGATAAACTGGAATCTGTGATTCTGGCCATGAATGAAAAAATAGAGGAACTTGGTCTGCGGTTTATCTGGTACTCACCTACAAGGTATTGCAATTTTAACCCTCTTGAATTTGATCTAGGTGAAAAACGATGTACTGCTGGCGAGTATAACCTATGCATTGAACCTGACGGAGAGGTCTTGCCATGCCAGAGCTGGTATGAATCTGCTGGAAATATTCTTACATCACCATGGGATTCTATCTGGAATGGTGAGCTGATGAAAAATGCCCGAAACAGAGAATGGATTGACGATGTTTGCAAGCAGTGTGTTGATCTTAGTTTGTGCGGGGGAGGGTGCCCGCTTGAACAGAAAAACGGGCCTCCGTGCAGGGACT
>JAOZUR010000045.1:18266-23136 GCA_029938555.1 Candidatus Sabulitectum sp.
TTGTGCGGGGGAGGGTGCCCGCTTGAACAGAAAAACGGGCCTCCGTGCAGGGACTGTATGTAGTACAAATTTTCTATTTTGCAAATAAATATGTGTTTGGGCCGGAGGAATTTGTTTGACTAAGATTGACAACAGTAATCTTTCCGCTATCTACCGAAGGCAATTCAAAGAGCTGGCACCTCTTCGCAGGTTTATCTATTCACAGCTTCCATTACGGGTAATCAATACAATCTTTGAACCAGGTTGTGGTACCGGTCTTTTGGGGAATGAGATACAGAATCTGACAGAAGCAGCATATACAGGAATGGATATTGATTCGGATATTCTTCCAGCAGGTAAGAATTTTGTAACCGGTAATGCACTGAAGAATCCAATTTCAGCGGATTTGTATGTTTCTTCTTTTTTCTTTTCCAGTGTAAAAAAACCTGTAAATTGGTTAAAGGCCGTAAGAAAAAAACTAATTTCAGGAGGATTGTTCGTAGTTTTTGCAGAGTATGACTATGGCCGTATTGAAGAAACCCCTGACATTGGACTTGCTAAAAAAGTAAGAAACGGTCTTGCGAAGAACGGCATTAATACAACTAATGGCGGTGAGCTTGATCTTTTTTTTCAGAAAGCCGGTTTTAGGAAAGTTGCAGGCGGAGAAGTTCAAAGTTCTTTTCAGAAACCAGACAGAGTATTCTTAGAAATGCACGCAGAAAATATTCCTGATGAACTTCCTCTTATGTCATGGTGTGTGAGGTGGGGTATTTGGAGGAATGTTTGAAGAGATAAGAAAATATGAGAGAAGACCTAATCCACCTATGTAGCTAAAAAGATCAGGCCGGATGGCTGAGCCTATTTCAGGTCGGGGCATAAAGGCAATAAGAAAAATCAGAACAGATGAGATTCCGATTGTGGTTTTTAATGGTTTTAATGTTTTTTTGCGAAGATTGATAAATGCTTTGATAGAAAAGAGCATGATTAAAAAACATCCGATTCCCGCAAAAAGATTTATAGTGAAATTGATATTTGGGAATTTGCTGCTGTATCTGTGATACTGCACCATATCAGTAATTCCAGCAAAAAAACCTACAACAACAGAAATCCACAAGAATAATGATACAATGACTGTGGTGATTTGTTTTTTAATTCCAGTAAAAATTTTACTCATGAATGCCTTTTTTTTGAAGCTTTCAAACTAAAAAGAACAGGGATTTTGTTAAATGGTGCCGGAAGTCTCCAGAAGCCATCTTCACATTTTTGCATGCTTTCAAGACCTTTCCAGTGCAGGAAATCAAATTCATGGATGAATTCAATAAATAACCCTGCTTCAGTTAAGCAATTGTGGATCTCGCTTATTGTCCATGAAAATTCTCTTGTGGGATGTTTAACTGTGTAATTCTCATCAGAGTAATCAGGCCAGTTACCGGGCCAGTCTATTGGCTTTCCAGCAGAAAAGTAGGGATACCTAATTGTGAGGCCTGTAGTTTCATCATCAAATACATGCATAAATGGATGTGATTCCATCAGGTAAAAAGTACCGCCGGGTTTGAGATATCTAGAGATTATTTTAGCCCATTCTTCGAGGTCAGATACCCAGCAGAGAACACCAATTGATGTATAAACCACATCAAAAGTTTCATTGAGTTTGTGGGGCAGGTCAAATAGTGGAGTTTGTATAAATCTGGCTTTTAATCCTGTTTTCTTACAAAGTTCATTAGCAACTTTCAATGATTCACCTGAAATATCGATTCCGGTAACGCAACCGCCCATTCTTACAAGTGCCAGAGTATCGGTTCCTATATGGCATTGAAGATGCAAAATCTTCTTATTGTTTAGGTCGCCAAGTTCTTTAACTTGAGTAGTATCGAGATCATGTCCTCCAGTTAGAAGCTTTGATGTGTCATAGGATTTTCCATGGATTGGAGCTACTTCATCCCAGTGTTTTTTGTTGATTTCCTCTGCCTTGTAGTCTCTGCTCATGGTGTTCTCCAAAAGAAAAGCCCCCCTTGAAGGGGGGGCAGGTAAATCATTCTAAAATACAAATGGATTAAACAGGCGTAATCCGGATATGGTCTGATACTGAGTTTGGCCGAGCACTATGAAATCAGCTGCTACTGTATCAACATTGAAGTAGGCGAAATCACCATTTTCAAGTTGAACAAAATAGTCGGATGTATTTTGTAGAGCAATTGAATTCTTCCATGCGTCGTCTTCAACTCCAGGAGCTACCTGGCCGGATGCTACAGCCATTAGTGAATTTGATCCGCCTGGATAAATTCCAGGTTCGCTATTGCCTCGGTACATTAAGATGGTATCACCTGATTTGGCGATATATAAGTCTTGTGCAAAATTGGCTTCTGCAGCATCACCAATTACCGGTTGAGCTTCTTCAAATCTAATTCCGTTGTTCTCACCAATAGTTAATGTATCTGAAAGCAGGTACATTTCAGCTCTGTTGTTAGCTTTGTTTGACTGATCTTCAGAAGAGTCTATTCCTTCGATGGCATCAATGCAGTAGTAACCGGTGCTGGTTGCAACATGCTCAGTAACTGTACCTTCAACTTGAGAAATGATATTCCAGTCACCTGGATCTGTGTTGGCGAACCAGATTCTGTATCCATCCACTTCCACATTAACGGCATCCCACGCAATTTTTACTGTATCACCTTTGCATTCAGTTTCCAGAATGCGACAGTTTTGTACCACAGGTAAAGAACCACTTGGTGCATCAGGTGAATCTGAGCACGCAATAAAGAGTGCCAGAACAGACACAAATACTAAAAATTTCATTTTTTCCTCCTTTGGAATTGTAAATATCGAAAAGTAGAGTTGTTTTACTTTTCATCTATAAATTAATTATCTCATTTTGTAAGGAGTATTTCTCCTGCTTGCTTAAACACGTTTAGATGAATAGTGTAATCTTTCAAAGTAGCTCCTATCCAATTCTGAGTTCTTCTAAACTCTCCCGGCTGTTTATGTTTTCCCCTAACACCATCTAATAGAACTGCATGTGCCTTTTTAAGAAGTCTATTTGCTAGGGGTAGTTTTTCTAGTTCTTGAATAGAGTAATTGACAGCGTTAATGTAATTTTGAACTTCATTCCAATCGTCTCTTTGTTCAGGCTTTATATCATCTTCTTTTAAAAGAGCTTCTTCTATATTGGTTTTTGTTCCTTCAATCCGGCTTGAAGTGGTTGCTTCCTTTGAGATATGCATTTTTATGAATAAATCAACATTAGGTATTAGTTGTGGAAAAGCATTCAACTCGCCAAGTAATCTATTGGCTTCTGATAAAAGGTGGATTATCTCAGGAGAAGATATAATCCATTCTTTGCATATTTTCTCTGATTGAAACGAAAAATACTCGATTTGTTCCACATATTTTCCAGCTTTAAAATTCCTTATTTCCATAATGCTCTATTATTGAAAATATAAAAATCCATATTTCTATTTGCCATGTTTTGTGGGAATATGCTTTGTCATGTTTTCACTTCGCATTCTTATGTGAGACATATCAATATAGTTTTCTTGTGTCTTTTAGCCAATGGTGATAATATCTGTATGGTGAAATTGTTCCTGTTTTGTCTATCAGCTCTACTGAGCTTTAGTTATTTTCTTGACAAATTTCACTTGTGCAGTAATGATAAGTCAATCTTATCTAGAAATTTATGGATTTAGAATGATGGGAGTATTGTACTATAGGCAAAAGAATTGTTGGTTTCGATCTGGCACGAACTCTTGCTGTTTTTGGAATGGTGATTGTAAATTTTAAAATGGTAATGGGTGCTGAACATAACGGACCAGCCTGGCTTGTGAATATGGTTTCATTATTAAGTGGCCGCGCTGCTGCTACTTTCGTGATTCTAGCCGGTATAGGGATTTCATTGCTTTCAAGCAAGGCTAGAATTTCAAATAATAGAGTTGAACTCAGGAGTAATCGTATTACTCTTTTAAAACGAGCACTTTTTCTTTTTGTTGTGGGGCTTCTTTATACGCCGATCTGGCCTGCTGATATTTTGCATTTTTACGGAATTTATATAGCTGTTGCTGCTTTCCTTTTAGCAAGTTCCTCAAGAAAACTTTTGGTATACAGTGGATTGCTTGTTTTTGGGTTTTTGGTTATGATTTTTACTCTTGATTACGGCCAGGGCTGGAACTGGGAAACGCTTAATTACAATGATTTCTGGAAGCCTGCTGGGATGATTCGTCACCTGTTCTTTAACGGTTTTCATCCTGTAATTCCATGGCTTGCCTTTCTGCTTGTGGGAATGGTTATAGGACGGCTGGATTTGAATAAGCCTGACATAAGAAAAAAACTGTTGATTATTGGAGGTTCAGTCGCTCTTGTTGCAGAAGTTTCAAGCCGCCTATTAATATCAGTATTAACTGAAAACAGTAATGCAGTTGATAGTGAAACAATCGTTGCCATCTTCGGAACAGGCCCTATGCCGCCAATGCCTTTGTATATGCTCGCTGGCGCTGGTTCCGGCATTGTTGTAATAGTGTTAATGGTTATTCTTGGCCGGAAGTTTGGTGATTCCATCTGGCTCCGTCCTTTTGTTTCAACAGGACAGCTGGCTCTTACTTTGTATGTAGCTCATGTAATTATTGGTATGGGAGTGCTTGAATCAATTGGAAAACTGGAAAACCAAACTCTACCAGTTTCCTTGCTGGCTTCTGCCGTCTTTTGTACTGTCAGCGTAGTTTATGCTCATTACTGGAGGAAACGGTTTAAGAGAGGGCCAGTTGAAGCATTTATGAGGTATTTAACTTAGCTGAGTTTTTGTTTATTTTGTTGATAAAACAAAAATATATAGAATCACTGGAAGAACTAGTGCACTGTACAGCTTAATGTATCGGTATAATGCGCAGCTATCCTGGGCTCC
>JAOZUR010000046.1 GCA_029938555.1 Candidatus Sabulitectum sp.
GGAACCCAGGATAGCTACGCATTATACCGATACATTAAGCTGTACAGTGTACTAGGCCTGGCAGCGTTTTAGTTACCAGGCCTTGATAGAGAGATAAATTAACCAGCCACCTGTGGTTCCATGTGATGGTTATTCATTGGGATAGGGCACATTGAATCATCGCCAAACCATTTCTCATAGATTTCTTGGAATTCACCGGAGAGCCAGAGTTCGTGTAATGCATAGTTAACCATGTCGGCCCAGTCTGAATCATTCTCTGGAATACCAATAGCAAAGTACGCAGGTGAATAAAGTGTTTCTGTAACGGTAAGAAGACCTTCAGAGCTTACTGTGTGACCGGCCATCATGGCTGTATTGATTACGATGGAATTGTCATCGGTGAATCCATCAATCTGACCATTAACTAAGGCTTCTATTCCAGCGGCATGGTTATCAAATTGTTGAAGTGTTGGAGGCTCCCATCCTTGATTTTCGAAGTATGACAGAATTTCTCCCTCTGATGAAGAGGAGCGCTTAATACCTATTGTCGCACCTTGGAAATCTTCTAAATCTTTTGCACCAAGGGTGTAATCATAAATTACTCCTTTGCCATCCCATCCGTAAGGTACAGAGAAATCTATGTTTTCGTCACGCTTGCGCGTATTGTTTGTATGGCAAAGTGACATATAGATTTCACCTGATTGAACCCAGCTAATTCTTGTTTCATCTGTAACCGGAACAAAAACCAGAGTTAACTCAGTTTGGGTGAGTTCGGAAAGTTCTTCAACAACTGCTCTTGCCATATCAACATCATATCCTATGAGAGCACCATTTTCATCCATAAATCCGAATGGAGCTGCTTCCTGCCCCACACCAATAATAACTTCACCTGAGTTTACTACCTGTGTAAGAGTGCTTACTGATTCTACTAGCTCAACATTTGTGTTTCCAATTGATTCTGTAACTTCCCCTTGCGTGCCGCATGCAGCAAATAGAAGTAGAGAAACAATTAAAACATAGATAAGGTTTTTCATGATTTTTCCTTTCATTTGTGAGAACCTATCAAAGTTTTTGATTCAAGTATCTTGATGGCTTTTGACCCCAGGAACGATACTGCCCAGTAAATTGAGACAACTAAAATGAGTATAAGAGTGTAATTTCCGGGTGCGGAAACGAAAAGTAATCTGCTGGTGTAAGTAAGCTCTCCAACAGCTAGAGCTGTTAATACAGAGGTGTCTTTAAAAATGGTTATAAACAGGTTTACCAAGGTAGGAACCATTGTTCTAATGGCAATAGGTAATCTAATTCTGAAGAATATGGAAAATGAGGAAAGCCCTAAAAGTTTTGCTGCTTCAATTGTATTTTTGTTAACGGCATTAAAGCCTGATCTGAATATTTCAGTCATGTAAGCAGAGGTATAAATTGTAAAAGCTGCAATAGCAAGAAGTATAGGAGGAACTCGAAGTTTGAATAGGGGATAGGGCAGATAAAAAAAGAGAAGAGCAAGGGTCATTATTGGTATTCCTCTAAGAATCTCAGTTAGCAGTTTGGCGATGACAGAGAAAAAACTTGTTACTATTTTATTAATAGTAGAAGCTTGTCTGTTTGATTTTTGCCTAAGAATTGCTAAGATAAAGGCTGGGACTATTGCAAGGAGAAAACTGCAGATAGCGATAAGAAGTGATAACTGAAGACCACCGGTTAATTGTAGGAATCGGGGATAGGAAGGATTAATGAATTCAGCAGCTTTAGGAAAACCTTGCCATAGAATAGTTAAAAGCTCAGTTACATTCATCAGGATTTACCTTCCTGTCAATTATCGCTGAAATCCGAGCCAAAAGAACACTAAGAGCGTATGCTAAAACAAGATATATAGCAGTTGAAAAAAGTAGGGGTTCTGCCCAGGCAAAAGTTTGTCCAGCAATTCTGCTGGTTTGACCCATGAGTTCCATTCTGTCAAGATTCAGTGGAATTACAAGTGCAACTGATGAGTTTTTCATGTTGTGTATTAATCTGGTTGATATTGCGGGAAAAGAAATTCTAAAGGCCTGCGGAAGCTGAATAAGAAAAAATATCTTCATTCTTCCCAGTCCAAGGCTGACACCCGCTTCATATTGCTTGGTGGGTACCCCTCTTAATCCTGCAATTAGAATCTCAGAGATGTATGCGGCGGTATTAAAAGAGAGACCTAATATGAGAATTTTGAATTCAAAACCTGATGGTAATGAGTAATGAAAGTATTTTGAAAAGATTTGCGGAAGACCAATAGAAAGAAGAAGTAGCATTGGAACCGGTGGGATGTTTCTGAAAATATCTGTAAAAATTAAAGAAAAAGTAGATGGTTTTCCTTGTGGTTTTGCAGAGGATGTAAGAAGTATGCCAAGTAATAGAGCCAGGCTTCCACTCAGGAAACTAATCAGAAGAGTATTACCTATTCCATTTAGAAGCCAACCAAAGTACGGTTCATTAAATACATATTTCCCTAAATTCATATTCAAATTTCATTCATTTGGGAGAGGATATCTGATGAGTCTGATAAGGTCAAGACCCCGTTATTTAGCACACCGAATGTATTTCCGATTTGAGCTGCAAATGTCATGTTATGAGTTACAGCAAGAATTGGTGTACCATCATCTGCTAGTTCTTTGAGTAAGGTCTGAACCCCTAAAATAGATGTTGGATCGAGATTTGAGGTTGGTTCATCTAAAAGTAATACAAGTGGTTTCATTGCTATTGCTCTAGCAATTGCAACTCTCTGTTTCTCGCCACCAGACAACTGATTTGGATAGCTGTTGTATTTTTTTTTCAAGCCGAAACGGTTTAAATGCTTTATTGCAAGGTTATTTGCAGAGCTGGAATTCATTTTTTTAACAACTTTTAAAGCAAGGCTGACATTCTGAAGAACGGTCATGTGTGGAAAAAGGTTGAAATCCTGAAAGACTACACCAACACGACCTAATAGATGTTTGGGATATCTTGTTTTGGGAGAAATTTTGTTTTGGTCAATAATTAACTCACCGGAAGTAAAATCGGTTAAACCAGCGATGATTCTTATTAACGAAGTTTTTCCGGAACCTGATCTTCCTGAGATTGTAAGGATTTCTCCCTGATTGAGATCTAGGGAAAGATTACTAAATACTAAGTTTTTACCGTATTTCTTTTCGACCAACCTGGTCGAGAGAAGGCAGTTCAATTTTTATACTTTTGCATATAGCGAAACTTGTAGGTTTGATTCAAGGCAACTCTCTTTGTAATGGTTTTACTACTTTTGAAGTAGGTAATTTGATTCAAACGAGAGCTGATGTCAATAATGCATAGTTAAGAATTTTAGTTCCACTCTTTGGTAGTTCATAAATAGTGGTTGAACGGTAGCATTATAGAAAACTGCCGGTATTTATATGAAATTGGTTGTAGTGTCATGAATTCATACGCGGTTTCGCTCACACCAATTGTACACACAATTGTTCTCAAGTTTCAGCCTGCAATCAAGTAATCACTTGCAGACTTCCTGGCAACAGTCCTTGAAAGAAGGCTAAGTTTAATTTATTAACGAATTATGCAAGACAATAACAGGGTAGTTATTTGTAAACCAATTCATATTCTGGTTTGTTTAGGAATCTTTAAGCGACTTACCGTGAACAATAGCTCTTGCCATTGCCATTGAATTTAATCTATTTTTACCATCGTCAGATCTTGAATTTAAGACAGCTGGAACTGCAGCGCCGAAAACTAATCCACCCCATTTTGCGCTTCCATGGAATTTATAGCTTTTACCTAGCGAATTAGCAGTTTCCAAATTAGGTGCAAGTATCATGTCCACCTGACCACAAACTCTAGAGTTAACTATTTTTTTAGTACTTGCGCTCTCTGATGAGATAGCTGCATCATATCCAAGGGGGCCTTCAACTATAAAACCTGGGAATTCACCTCTTGAAGACATAACCTCAAGTGCTGCACCATCAATAGTTGATTGTATTTTCGGATTAACTGTTTCAACAGTCGAAAGAGCAGCCACTCTTACCGGCTGAATACCAAGAGACTTCCAGAGAGGTAGAGTATTTTTTATTATTGCGGTTTTTTCCCTTAAGTCCGGATTGATCAGAATTGCGTTATCGGTGACAGCGATAAATCGAGGTAGAGAAGGCATTTCAAAAAGGCTCAGGTTTGAAAGAACAGATGATTTTCTGATGCCTGTTTCAGAGTTCAGAATTGCCAAAATGTAACCCTTTGATTTTACATTACCTTTTACTAGAATTTCAGCATTATTATTTCTTACAGCAGCCACAGCATTTCTGTTCATTTCCCACTGGGAATCAGAGGGCAGGATATGATAAAGTGTCGGATCATCTCCAGATTCCTTAATTAGTTGTTTAAGTTGTTCTTCAAGACCTGTTAGAAAACACTCTCCTAAAAAACCAAGTTCATGCCCTTTTTTCAAGCTGTCAATTACCTGTGGATCTGCTCCGCCTGCAACTGAAACAGTAACAGGTGACAATTTCGATACTTCATGAATAAGTTCGTCAAAAGTTTTAATCATTTAATTCCACTCCTTACAGCGAAAGGAACAGCTTTGAAAACTCCATTTTCGTCACGGAAATCATATAGTGGATCTACATCTTTACCTGTAAGAATACAATTAGGCCACTCGAGAGGCTTTTCATTACCTGAAAGAACTCGATATACAGCAGAGGCAATAGCTTCATTTTCGTTTCCCCCTGGGAAAACAAATACATCTGCAAGTCTACTGCATTTTCTGGTTATTTCTTCAGTAAGGTATTTTGCATTGGCAACACCTCCGGTAAGAACAATTCCGTGTACATTAAAATCTAAAACAGAGGCCATAGAACCTATCTCTTTACATATCTGATAAATCATTGCATCAAAGATAAAACCTGCAAACTCATCTCCTTCTTCAGCTCTACGAAGTACTTCACGAACATCTTTTGTACCAAGATAAGCATAAAGCCCACCAGCACCATAAAGTTTTTTGTATAGCTCATCTTTGGTATACAAACCGGAAAAACAGGCATCAAAAAGTGGAATCGGTGGAACACCTCCCGCTCTTTCAGGAGTGAATGGGGCACCTTCCATTCTATTATCACTATCAATAATTTTACCTTCTGCAAGTGGCGTTATGGAATATCCTCCACCAAGATGACATGCTACACACCTGATCTGGTTGAAATCAATGGAGAGTTGATCTGAAAGCTGCCTAACTGTAGCTCGAATATTAAGTGCATGTACATAAGAAAATCTAGGGAACTCGGGAACTCCTGAAATTCTTGAAATAGGATTAATCTCATCAACGCCAACAGGATCTGCAACATAAGCAAGTGTTTTCATTGAAGAAGCAACTCGGAATGCCAGTGGAGCGCCAAGATTAGAGGCATGATGGTATACCGGAGTTTTGAGACTGAAATCAGCTAACTCTTTGTTAAGAATAATAAGACCACTTGGAACCGGAGGAAGCATTCCTCCAAGAGCCCCAACTGCACTAACAACTGCATCTGCTGGAAGGCTGTTTTCAAAATACTCGTTTACCAGATTTTCTCGATAATCTATCTGGTCTGATATTGTAGAATACTTGCTGTATAGGTCGTCAGGATGTTCAATTGTTTTGTTATGGAAAAGTCCCAAGTCACCATTATTAGAAACACTATGGATTGAGCATTTTGTCGTTGTAGAACCTGTGTTGATTACAAGAATAAATTCGCTGTTCACCGAAACCTCCTGCGCCCTGTTTATTGGCAGAGACGCCCATAGTACAATAGAGAAATTTTATGCACCAGTTAAACATATTCTAAATTCAGTGAAGCAAACAGTGTAATTTTTATAGAAATATTCTATCTTAAAGTGAATATCTCATTGGATTGAGTGGTGTCTAAAAGTTTTGTTTTTATAAGATACTCATAAAAACACTGTTATCTCTCATCTCATTTATCATATATCAAAACATGAGAAAGCAGGACACAAATGACATTGGAAAAAATAAGCTTCCGCATGAATACAGAAGCTTATTTTAGAGCACAAAATTCTTATGAATTATAAAATCTGTGTATTAGTCGTTGGTTTAGGAACCTTAACCACAAGAACTCTAAGGATTGAATTACTTTCATTATACCAGCAATGGGGAATATCCTTTGGGCTTTCGATAACAGTGTCTGCTGATACTGTTTGTTTTTCATCCCCAACTTCTACAACTCCGGTACCTTCAAGTACATAAAAGAAAACATCAACAGGGGTGATGTGTCGAAGAAGTTTTTCGCCTGGTTGGAAAGTAATAATACTTGAGAGAGCATGTTCACTTTCATAAACTCTTCTAACATCAACTCCATGGGGATTTTTTGCAGAGGGTTGTTCAGATATTTTTCTAATTACCACGTTTTTGCCGTCCTTTTTTTTATCTTTTTTTAGTTTTAAAGCCAGAACTATTAGATCATTTTCCGATGATAAGTTTCTCCAGTGTCTTCGGGTTTCCGGAAGACAAGCAGCAATGTTTTCTGTAGTCAACTGATAGGAACAATTATTAACGCCAAGAGTTCCTTCGCCTGCAAGCAACAGAAAACATATCTCAAAAGGCATG
Organism: Candidatus Sabulitectum sp.; assembly: GCA_029938555.1. GTDB lineage: Bacteria > Fermentibacterota > Fermentibacteria > Fermentibacterales > JCC-6 > Sabulitectum. The sequence goes on from JAOZUR010000046.1 coordinate 6,563, forward strand.
TTATGATTTGGTATGAAACCTTCTGGTGGCAGTGTGAAATGTACCATACCAAAAGAATCAGAATCCACAAATGATTTTGCATTTAGTGTTTGAGCACCGGGAAATGTGGGAGCATCAATTAATTTGAGTATTTTCACTGAACTGTTTCTAGGTAGGTTTTAATACCATTTTTTAGAATATTCAATGCTTTTCTCATTTTATCATCTGAAAGAACGAATGCAATACGAATCAGATCTAGCCCAAGTCCAGGAGTAGCATAAAAACCAGCAGCAGGTGCAACCATGGTTGTTTCACCATTTAACTGAAAGTCTGTAAGCATCCATGATGCAAATGCATCTGCATCTTTTACAGGAAGTTTTATGGTAGCGTAAAATGCACCTTCAGGTTTAAGGAAGAAAATACCTTCTACATCTGATAGTTCATTAATAAGCAGATCTCTTCTATTCTGATATGTGGTACGAATATTTTCGTAGTAGTCTTCAGAGAGATGATGATAAATCCAGGCGGCACCGTATTGAGCAACTGTTGGTGGACATAACCGGGCTTGTCCCAGTTTTAGGGCAGCTTCCATAATAGTTTTATTTCTGCTGATCATATTACCTAGTCTGGCTCCGCATGAACTAAATCTTTTACTGATGGAATCCATAACAATAACTCTGTCTTCAATATCGGGTAATTCTAGTGTGGATAAATGGGAGCCACCGTCAAAAACAAAATCACGATAAACTTCATCGGACAAAAGGAAAAGATCGTTTTTCTGCACAATATCTGAAAGGGTACTAAGTTCTTCAGGGGAAAGAACTGTTCCAGTGGGGTTGTTTGGGGTGCAGATAAGAATAGCTTTGGTTTTCTCTGTGATTTTTGATTCAATTTCACTTTTTGATGGAAGATGGAATCCGTTTTCAGCAACAGTAGTGACAGGAACAAGGTTGATGCCGGCCATTGTTGCAAACCCGTTATAGTTTGTGTAAAAAGGTTCAAAGCAGATAACTTCATCGCCAACATCACATGTGGTCATGAAAGCAAAATAGACAGCTTCTGAACCGCCGGTGGTAATTATAATTTCATCAGTATCTATATCAATTCCAGCTCGGGAATAATAAGTTGAAATGGCTTCTCTAAGAACAAGAAGACCCTGGCTGGGACCATAAGCAAGAACTTCAGGTAAACTTTCTTTAAGTGCTTTCCAATAACCTTCAGGGGTTGGAATATCTGGTTGGCCTATGTTGAGGTGGTAAACAGAGGTTCCGCGCGTTTTTGCCGCATTTGCCAGAGGTACAAGCTTTCTTATGGGAGAAGCTTGCATGTCTGCGCATCTTTCGCTGATTGCAGTCATTTTTTACCTTTCTAGAAAAATTATATTGATAAAACCTGTTTTTCGTACAGTGAATTATACAAAGGTTAACTGCTAATGCGAAAAGCAATAACAATATCTATATTCGTCTGTAACAATCAAGGAGAGAAAATGATTATCAGGATTTCAGAATTACCTATTTCCGGAGACTGGGATCACTGTATACAACAGGCTATAAACACAGCACGTCTCACGCCTAGACCGGATGTTATTGTTTTACCAGAGTTATTTACAATTGGTTTCGATTTGGAAAAAATTGCAGGGAAAGCCATAAAATTAAATGATCTAAAAGATCATGCTTTTGCTCGGGCAGCTTTAGAGTTAGGAATAACAATTGTAGGAGGAACATTTCCTATATCAACTTCAAGAGGAATAGTAAATACGCTTCCAGTATGGAACAGCAAGGGTGAAATCATACACACCACTGAAAAGGTTCATCTTTTCCGAAACATGAATGAAGATTCAGTTTTTACTGAAGGAATACCTTCAGGAGTTTTCGATTTAAACGGTGTTCTTGCTGGAGCTTCAATCTGTTACGACCTGAGATTCCCAGAGTTGTTTCGCAGGCTTGTTTTGAAAGGTGCAAAGATTATTTTTCTTCCAGCACAATGGCCTGAACAAAGAATTGAGCTTTTTCGTAGTTTTATTCGGGCACGGGCAGGAGAAGCACAGGTATTTTTTGCTGGCTGTAACCTCGGCGGTGATTATCTAGGAGAAAAATTTAGAGGTGGTGGAGGAATCTCTTCTCCTGATGGAGTAATGATGGATGGTGTGGAAGTTAATGAATTTTCAAAAGATTATCATATCGATTTTGATTTAATTGACTCTGTAAGAAACAGAATATCATGCCTTGAGGATAGACGTCCAAGTGTATATGGAGATGCAAAATGAAAGAAAAAAAACCAGTTGATTTGTTTAAAACAAGTATTGGAATTGTAGCTATACTAATAATTGCTGTAATCATGAAACTAGGCGCGTCTATTTTTGTGAAAATTGCAATTTCTGGTTTTTTTGCTTTACTCATATCACCTACAGTAAAAAAAACAACTGTATGGGTAGATAATATTCTCAGAAAATTATTCATCAAGTACCGTAAAAGAAGCAAGAAAAGCCAGTCAAGTCTTGCTGATGTCATAGGAACATCGTTGGTTCTGATCATGACACTTGCAATAATATCTGTATTTTTCTTTCTTATATATGGAACATTAAGCATGATGGTTGGTCGAAAAGACGATATGATAAGTAATGTAATTTCCCCGGTTGTTAATTTTGTTGAAACTGCTCAAACTGACTGGATTCCCGGTGTATACTCTAAACTCGGTATGGAACCCCTTGGCCAGGATTCACTTGCTACTGATTCTACTTTTGTTAGCCTTAAATCTTCTTCAACCATGATTGATGATTCTTCATTTTCACTCAGGTCCATAGCTCCAACAGCAGCAGGACTGGTGGGTTCTGTTTCCACTGCTCTTTTTAATGCCGTTTTAATAATAATGCTAACAGTATTCATGGTTAATGGAAGAAGAATTTTTTCTCAGAAAATACAGAAGATGAACACAACAACTCATCTACGATTTCAAGAACTGATTAGCGGTGTGGAAAGAATCCCAAGGAAATATTTATTAGCAAAATTTGTTACAAGTGCTCTTACCGGAATACTGATTGGGGTTGCACTTATGATAATGGGTTTTCAGATAGAAGAAGCTATCATCTGGGGGACCACTGTAATGGTTTTTAATTTTATTCCATTTATCGGTTCTTTGGCCTCAGGCGCTATGATAGCTCTTTATGCCATGTCAGTTCAAGGGTTACAGCACGGGGTCATGGCGGCAGGTGTAGTTCTTCTTGTTAACAATCTTGTATCAAATGTAATTGAACCAAACTATTTCGGAGATGTATTGCCAATAGGTAAAGTAACTATACTACTTTGTGTTATTATTTGGGGTTATCTGTGGGGTATTCTTGGTGTATTTTTAGCTGTTCCATTGACAATAATTATTAAAGTATTGCTAGAACATTCAATAGGAAGAAATTCACTTGTAGTTTGCATGGAGGTTTAATATGAGCTCTTTGTTATTGTTTCTTGTTTTATCAGGATCCGTTTTGAATTTGAGCTGGTCACCAGAAGAAATTCCACAAATACTTGAGTCATCTTTAGGGCAACGAATTTTATTAGAGGGGGCAGCTAATTCAGGTACTCCTGGTTCACCTCTTTTTCCTAAAGTTCCTTTAACCGTGGCTCTTCCTCAAGGAGCTGTTGTGGATAGTTTAATAATCACAAGTTATTCTTCAATTCCACTGTCTTATGATTATGTACCTATGGCTGCTCAAACAGCTGTACCTATTTCCAGACCAGAGGATTTTACTATCACCACGCCAGATCCTGTCATGTTTTCGCAAGAGGTTGAAGTCTCGCTTCGATTTGAAGGACAAGGGAATTTAATGGGTTACCCGGTAGCTGATTTGATTCTAAATCCTGTTTCGTGGAATCCTGAAACATCAGATCTTTATTGGGTAGAATCAGTTGATTTTGAACTTTTTTATCATATAGGTGATTTTTATTCATCGATCCCAAATCGCAGTTCTACTGGCTTGCAAGTAGTTTCCGCGATTATTAACTCTTCCGTTATCAATCCATGGGATATTCCTTCAACTGTGGTTTCTTCCGTAAACGAACTTCCTTGGGGAGAATATCTTATAATTGCAGATGATGATCTTGCAACTGCTTTTGAACCATTGGCAGAACTGAAAACCAGTAAAGGCATTCCAGCAAAAATAGTGGCAATGTCATACATCTTAGATACTTATTCAGGTGTTGATGCAGCCCAGAAATTGCGTTTTTTTCTGAATGATATTTATCAGGATTCTCCTCCAACTTTCGTTTTACTTGCTGGGGATACTCCTGGTGTTCCTCACCGAAATTGTTACGCCACAGCTGAAGGATATGTGGATTATCCTTCTGCAGACCTTTATTATCAGGACATGAATGATACAGCTGTTGGTATTGATGCCTGGGACTTGAACGGAAACGGCATTTGGGGAGAGCTTAACGGTGTGGACAATATGGATTATCATCCTGATTATGTTCTTGGCCGTGCTTCTGTGGAAACAGTAAGTGAAGCTGAAATCTTTGTCAATAAAGTGCTTTTGTGGGAAGATTCACCTGATACGGATGATTGGTACCTATCAATGGGATTTACAACTGAAGTACTCTGGGGCAGCCCATACTGCCCAGGTTCTGCTGGGAAAGAAAAAGTTGCTGACCTTTACACTCCTGCAGCCTGGGATATTACGAAACTTTATGAGGATACAGGAACTCAAAGTTATACTGCTACAATGGCCATGTTAAACCGTGGCATGCAGCTGGTAAATCACGCAGGTCACGGTAGTACAGGAAGTGTTTCAATCGGATCAGGTTCTCTTGGTGATTCCCAGTTCATGGGCCTTACTAATATTTCCCAGAACGGTCGACCTACGATATGGAATACTATTGCCTGTTTATCTGGTTCATTCGATACAGGAACATGCCTTGCAGAATCATGGATAAGATCGCCAGGGGGGGGCGGTTTCTGTATCATGAACACTAGATACGGCTGGGGAGAGCCTGCAGAACCAGGTGATCAATGGAGCGAGCTTATCGATCAGGAATTTTTCGCCAATTTGTTTGATGACAATATGTATCTTTTAGGCGTAGCTTTTATGATGGCTAAAGATGATTTTATCGCCCTTGTTCCATCAGATACTCATTATGACTGGATAGCCAAATCAAATACACTATTCGGAGATCCAGAGCTGCCAATGTATACAGAAATACCCGCAGAGCTTGAAATTCAAGATATTATACTTTATGAGGGTATGGAGAACCTGACAGTCAGCGTTTCCTCTGGTGGTAGCCCTCTTGAAGATGCAAGGGTTTGTCTTTTGCAGGGTGACTGGGAAAATCCAGAAACATATGCAGTTGGTCTTACGGATGGAGCTGGCAATGTAACACTTTCATGGGATGGTGGAATGCCAGGGTCTCCTGTGGACGCAAAATTAACAGTATGGGCACAGAATCACATTCTACTCTCTGGTATGCATACTGTGGAAAACACCGGTATTGAAGAGCAACATTCTCACTCGTTACCTGAATTCTCTTTGAATTCTGCTAACCCTCTTCGCGGAAATGCTACTATAAGCTGGTTTATGCCTGAATCAATGTGCGGTGAATTAACAATAGTTGATCTAGCAGGAAGAACTGTTTCATCCCATAAAATTCAAGGGGTTGAAGGTATTTTTGTCTGGCAGGCTATGGAAAACCCTGCAGGTATTTATTTTGTTAGAATGACTACTTCTTCAGGGTATGACCTCAGAAAACGCCTGGTAGTAATTCGTTAAGACTAGACCAAATGAAAGGTTTGAAAATTGAAAGAACTCAAAAGAGAGAATAATATTGTTGTTCTCAGGTTCGATAAGGGAGAGGACTTTATGGAAAGCCTTTCTCGGTGGTGTGTAGAAACAGACACACAATCAGCAGCTATTCTTTGTGGAATAGGAATGCTGGAAAACATGGAGATAGGCAGATATAATGGTAAAGAATACACAAGGATCACAGAGAGTGAATCTTGCGAAATCCTTTCTTTGCAGGGCAGTGTATCAATGAAAGAGGGGAAACCATTTGTTCACCTCCATGTTTCTTTTGCCAACCATGATTTTCATGCAATTGGTGGCCACCTTTTCAGTGGAACAGTTTCTATGACAATTGAGCTTGTAATTACTCCATTATCAGCAGGACTTGTGAGAAAACCAATGGGTGGCGTTTTCTGGCAGATGGATAACTGAACACTTGACTTTAGCATAGCTGGTAGTATTATACGGTCGCTTTGCTATGGGGCTGTAGCTCAGTTGGTATGAGCACTTGACTGGCAGTCAAGGGGTCGCGGGTTCGATCCCCGCCAGCTCCACCAGATGAACCGTCACTTGCTTGGTGGCGGTTCTCTTTTCACGGCACAGCAAGGGGTTGCGTACTGATAAGCTATTGTCTATCTTAGCTTCTCCAAGATTTAGTAAATAAGAGGATTATTTAGTCATATATGTAAGTGTTGCAATGAGTAACACAAGAAACAGGAGGAAGAAATGACCAAGGCAGATATCGTTGCCAACATTTCAGATGAGACCGGTCTTACTAAAAAAGAGGTTGCTTCTGTAGTCAACCAGTTTTTTGTTGAAGTAAGAGGTGCTCTTTTTAATCATGATCATATTGAGATTCGCGGATTTGGTACATTTAAGGTTGTTGAACGCAACCCAAGAATGGCCCGTAATCCACATACAAAAGAGCCAGTACAGGTACCTCGTAGACATGTTCCTTTCTTCAAGTTTTCAAAAACAGTGAAGAACAGGGTAGCAAAGACGGAGAAATAGATGCCAAACGGAAAAAAACGCAAGCGGAAAAAAATTGCTACTCACAAACGGAAAAAAAGACGTCGCGCTAATAGACATAAAAAGAAAATTCGCTAGAATTTGAAAATAGCTGTTATTTCAGATACTCATATCCCGGCAAGGCTTCAAACCTTGCCGGGTCTTGTTTATGAAAGCTGTGCTGATGTAGATCTAATAATTCATGCTGGTGATGTTGAAGATTCCAGTGTTATCACAGATCTTCAAAGATTAGCTCCGATTAAGGTTGTCCGTGGGAATATGGATAAACCAGACTATCCACAAACGCTTAGTCTTAATCTAGAGGGTTTTACCGTATGTGTAGCTCATGGAACAGGGGCATACTACAATGTACGGGAGAGATTGCAGAAAATGTTCAACCACATTAATCCTGACATAATTATCCATGGTCATACGCATAATTATCATTGGGAAAAAACATCTAATATCTGGTTTCTTTGCCCAGGTGCTGTATCAAACCCGATAGGAAGTCGATCTGTAGTTATTCTTTCGCTGGAAAAAGGTAAAACTCCAGATGTAAGGAAGATTTCTTTCTAATTTGGATACTTCAAGATAATTCACTATCTTTACACTTCAAATAGTGTCCCCGTAGCTCAGTTGGATAGAGCGCCGGCCTCCGGAGCCGGAAGCCTGGGTTCGAATCCCGGCGGGGATACCACTATTTAAGTATTTAAAATTATATCCTGGCTCTCAATCTATCATCGGTTAACTATCCAAATATATGGATCACTTGCATATTCCCAAAATGGGTGGTATTCTACCCAATATGGGAAGGAGTAACATGTCTGCAAAAACCACTAAGACCTACTATCCATCAATGGGGATAGCTCAGAGTCTTTTCTCAGAAGTGCAATTGAAGGTTTTGGCACTTCTATTTGGGCAACCGAATAGAACGTTCCAAATGTCAGAGATACTTAGCCTGATAAATTCAGGTGTAGGTGCTGTACATCGCATAATTGTTAGGCTTGCAAAAAGTGGTTTAGTAAATGAAAAATTAATTGGTAGAACAAAGTTTTATCAGGCAAATTCTGAATCCCCTGTATTCTCGGAGATATACGGTATTGTGATAAAAACTGTTGCTTTAACTATCCCACTACAGTCCGCGTTGACTCCCTATATGAACTCAATCTACTTAGCGTTTATCTACGGTTCTATTGCGAGAGGAACCGATAATGCATCTAGCGATATTGATATCATGATCATCGGGGACGAACTACGATATACAGATATACTAAATGCAATACAACCCGTAGAATTAGGAATTAAAAGGGCCATTAATGTTAAGATTCTAACAAGTAAAGAATGGAAGAGTAAGGTTGAGGGAGAGAACCCATTTATAGCAAGAGTACTTAATCAGCCAAAGATATTTCTGAAAGGTTCTGAGCATGACGTTAGAGAACCTTGAACAAATAGCGCTACTTCTTCCTCTTAAAAGATCCGAGGTAGAATTCACGCAGTTAGTCGAGAAAGCAAGGATGCTTCAAATTGATTCCAAAAGGTGTGAGTTATCAATTCAAAGCAGATTCCATTTAGCATACGAAGCATCATTTGCGTTGGCTCTTGCAGCATTGCGCTGGCATGGCTACAGACCATCAAATAAACGGTACGTAGTTTTTCAGGCTTTAAGTCACACCATAGAACTCGGCAGTGAAGTTGCATTACTCAGTAAGGCTCATTCAATGAGGAACGAAATAGAATACGATGCCGAACCCTTTGATGACATTAAGTTTTTGGAAGAGCTGATTGATATTAACGAAATCTTGCTTGATCGTGTTCCCCTTCTTCAATAAAGGCAATGCCCTGCCTGAATTCAGATTGATAGTGTTTCACAAGGTATGCCACTTGGAATTTTGATGCTTCAGATAGCTCTAATGTTTTGAATGTTTTGGTACTGCGGCACTAGTACACTGTACAGCTTAATGTATCGGTATAATGCGCAGCTATCCTGGGCTCCAGTAAGGCACTGGTTTATGCGCATAGCACCGCTATGCAATTGAACTAGTAACGCCACTGGGGCTCTGGAGAGCCAGCAGGATGCGAAAGTTTAAGCTGTATAGTGCACTAGTGCACTGTATACCTTAATACTTCAGTATAATGCGATGATATTCTGAGTACCAGCAAGGCACTGGTTTATGAGCATAGCACCGCTATGTGATTGAACCAGTAACGCTGCTGGTGCTCTGAAGAACGAGCAGGATGCGAAGCTTTAGGGTTTACAGTGTACTAGGTTCTCCGATATAATTTGGGGTAGTTCTAATCAATCAAAGCACACAGCTTGACTTCTTATAAAATTGTATTGCTTTCTTCATGAAGCGTTAATTGTTTCTACTGAAGGGTGAAAGGATTATGTACTACTTTTCTTTTGTCAGTAAGGTAAATCTTCTGCTAATTTTTATAGTGGGGAGTTCCGACTCCACAGTAATTGTGTGGTCTGAGTATTGTAATGAAGTGCCCTCTCCTAACCAGGACTTTGTGGAGATCGCTATGGGTGGGTATCACGCTCTTGGTCTGAAAGCAGATGGATGGGGGCGTGACAATTTTAGCCAGAGTACTGTACCGAATTCACTCAACTCAGAGTTCATTGGGAAATACATTACTGCAATGGAACTCAGGAAGATCCACATAAAGAGCTTAGAGTACATATTTATCAAGAAACCCTTAGCTGTGCGATTATGCTAGCCCATTGCATAAAAGGGTTCCAACAGTTTTTCATCTGGTATACCAAACCAATCAAAAAATCCAAGTTTGCGGCTCTCCGCCATTAACAGGGGCATTAAATCCTATCATACATGACATCATTGACTTATATCTATCCCTCTCTTATTTTACTTTAAGATAGATAATGTTTATGTTGGACTATTAACATTGAACCTGATATTTGTTACCCAACTGTTTAGCTTTTTTTATTGCATTCACATTCGACTTGTTGAAAATATGGGAGGTTTCCGTGAGAAAATCCTTAACAACTGTTTTTATGCTTACTGTTACTTCATTTGCTGTAACCGCAACCCAGACGGATTGGTCCGGTAGCAGCGGAATTCCTGGTCCTGTCACTAACTGGGGAAGCAATTATTTTACTTCCACCCTAGTCTCTACTAGCATTACCGGAGTGTTACAACTGGTATCTCGTATTCTTCCAGTCTCAATCGAACACACAGTAGGTGGCAACTTCAATGGTGCAGCCTCGGTATACGCCATCGATATCGACGGTGATGGAGACACGGACATTGTTGGTGCTGCTATTGTTGCCAATGATATTAACTGGTGGGAGAATACCGACGGCTCCGGTACCGTATGGATGAATCACAGCATAGACACTGACTTCGATGGAGCATGCTCCGTATATGCTACCGATGTTGACGGTGATGGAGACACTGACATTCTGGGGACGGCTAAAGATGCCGATGAGATTACCTGGTGGGAGAACACCAATGGTTCTGGCACTTTTTGGACGGAGCATATCCTCGACGGAGACTTCGACTTTGCAAATTCAGTCTATGCCACCGATGTGGACGGCGATGGCGATATAGACATTCTGGGGACTGCCGGATTTGCCGATGAGATCACATGGTGGGAGAACATCGATGGCTACGGCACTCTATGGACGGAGCACATCATAGACAGTGGCTTTGATGGTGCAAGCTCTGTTTATGCCACCGATATCGACGGTGATGGCGACACGGATGTTTTGGGGGCTGCCAAAGATGCCGATGAGATCACCTGGTGGGAGAACATCAACGGCTCCGGTACTGCATGGATGAATCACAGCATAGACAATGACTTCGATGGTGCGAGTTCGGTTTATGCCACCGATATCGACGGTGATGGCGACACGGATGTTCTAGGTGCTGCCTTGATTGACGCTGAGTTCACCTGGTGGGAAAACACCGACGGCTACGGCACCGCATGGACAGAACACACTATATACGAAAATTTCCTTGGTGCAAGCTCTGTTTACGCCACCGATATCGATGGTGATGGTGACATTGACGTTATGGGGGCTGCCATATCTAAGCAACTCGTTGCCTGGTGGGAGAACACAGACGGCTCCGGTAGTGCATGGAAAGTGCACTATCTATATCGAAACTTCGATGGTGCACGCTCGATCTACGCCACCGATATTGATGATGACGGTATCATGGATATTCTGGTGGCTAGCAGACAAGATGATGACATCACCTGGTGGGATGTGATGGGTTATTATACTACTGGAGATATTGAGTCATCTATTCTTGATGCTGGAGCAGTTGAGTGCTGGGATACTTTTGGTTCCAGCGCTGATGAACCTAATGGGACATCACTGGGATTTCAATTCAGGAGTTCACAGGATTCTTCCAATATGGGGGCATGGTCTGATACTATTTTTACTTCAGGTACCAGTTTCTCCGGTATTCTTGCAGATTCCACAGACTTTTTACAGTACAGGGTAATACTGCAGACCACAGATCCTACTAACACACCTGTACTTAATGATGTTTCATTTTTATATACAGCATATTTGGGCATTACTGATAATAATGCTCTATCCTGGAGTCTTGCTCCTGCTAGAAATCCGTCATTCAGCATTTTTGCAGTTCAGGTATCTGTACCACAGCTTGGAACGGTTGACCTTGTACTGCACGATATTACCGGTCGTGTTGTTACCAGTTATTCACAGGAATTACCAGGTGGAATACATTCTATATCTTTCGACAATCTAAGTGAAGGAGTTTACTTCTGCACTATGCACGCTGGAGATTTCACTGCAACAGAGCGGGTGGTTGTTCTGAAGTAGATTGTTTCCATAAAGATATTATAGAGCCCCTTCTAATCTTCAAATGGAGGGGGGCTTCATAATAGTTAGGTTCTTCCAATCCAATGGGTTTAGTTGGTGTTTTAGCAGAATCAAATTAGCTTCTCACGAATTGCCGCAGTTGATCATAATTACCTTTATTAGCGGATCGAAGAGCATTAATGTAGAAGCTACGAGTATCACTGGAATTTCTTAGATCCCCACTGCCTCATGTGAATTGTTCACATTTCAATGTGTTTTTCAATAAAGTATCTGTCATAAGTCGCGCATGGCGACCATTTCCGTTTGGGAAAGCATGAATCCATACAAGACGATGGTGAAATCGAACAGCTAGTTCATCCGGGGGGTGAATCTGATTTATAATCTGATATTGTATATCATCACATAAATTTCTTAGGCCAGTAGTGATTTGATACCATGGCCCACCTATATTCTTGTCGCTATGTCTAAAATGTCCTGCCCAGCGCCATACATGTCTAAACATGATTTGATGAAGTTTCCTGAGGAAATGCTCATTTAGGATCTCGTTTGATTTGTTCTATCAAGCCAATCAATTGCTTCAAGAATGTTTTCCTGTTCCCAGCGATCCAGTTCAGCACGTGTCGAAATGTGTGTCAGCATAACGCTTCTGATTCATCCAGATCAAGTGGGGTTGCTCCATTAGGATAAACAAAATCAATCATGTTTTATCCCAGAGATATGAAGGAAGCGTATTCACAAGTTCATCGACTATATCTGTAAGTATTTTCTTATTTTCCGAGTTACTAAGCATCTGGTTTTCAAGTAGCATCGTTTGAGAAGCCTGAGTGAGTCGTTTTATTGCAATTATTTTTGCCTGCTCCCGTATAGCTTCCTCAAGACTAGAGTTAGGTACGAATCCATAAACGAAGATGCAATCAAGGCCTTCAGCGATCCGCTGCATAGTCTTTATAGTAACTGATCCGGTTTGCTCATCCTTTTCTATCCGAGCCACAGCTTGTTGTGCAATACCTAGCCTGCTTGCCAGTTGCCTGCCTGTCATTCCGAGGCCATCTCGAATAGCTCGAATCCATCCCTTATTAGGGATGTTTACTGCACGCAAAGGTTCGAATCTCTGTAAAGAGATTTCAAGTTGCTCTCTAACTAATTTTTTCTTATTCATTGTTATCCTTCTTTTTGGAACAGATCTCATAAACTAATCTGGTACAACATAAACATTGTTTACCAATGCCCAATATACAACATAAAAATAGTAAATGCATGGTGTTTCTACAACATAAGTCTTGTACTGATTGGTTTTGTAAAATAGAGTTGTATTAACATCTTATTGGGTTTCAATCACTGCAGGGGAAGAAAAAAACACAGATAAGGTATTCTTGAAGCCTATTCTAGATGGCTATGGTGCCTGTACCATGACGAAACCCTTAGCTGTGCGATTCTGCTAGCCCATTGTAAAAAAGGGTTCCAACAGTTTTTAATCTGGTATACCATTATTTAATCTCAATAATGATAATCCAACATTATATGATAGTACTTCAAATGATTGACATGTTTGTATCAGTCTCGTATTCTATGAAAAGATGTATTGATCGTGCGGGGCCGATAATGGTGAACCAGAGTTGCGTTACCTCACTAGTTTTAATGCTCTATGGTAAATTCACATTTCTGCCCCCCCCAAAAAAATAAGGAGGATTTTGTGAGAAAGAGTTTGTTTATAATCTTTGTACTTGCTGCTGCTTCATTGGCAGTAACAGCAACTCAGACAGACTGGTCCGGTGGCAGTGGAGTTCCAGGACCAGTAACAGACTGGGGCAACATGTACCATACCGGTAACCAGATTGATCATACTGGAAACTCGTTGCTTCTCATGTCAGGCATCCTTGCTACTCCAGTGGAGCATACAGTGGGTAGTACTTTTAATGGCGCATGGTCGGTCTATGCCACAGATATAGATGGCGACGGAGATGTTGATGTGCTTGGATCAGCACAGCTGGGAAGTGAAATTGCCTGGTGGGAGAACTGTGATACAGCTCCAGGATTAATATGGACAAAGCATATAGTGGACGATGACTTTGAGGAAGTGTTAGGAATTTTCGCCACAGATGTAAATGGAGACGGTCGTGTCGATGTGATTGGAGCTTCCCCAGAAGACGATGAGATTGCCTGGTGGGAAAACAAAGACTCTACATGGACGAAGCATATAGTGGATGACGACTTTCTTTTTGCATATTCAGTCTATGCCACAGATGTAAATGGAGACGGTTATGTTGATGTGCTTGGAGCTGCTCAAACCAGCAATGAAATCACCTGGTGGGAAAATACCAATGGTACAGGTACCGTATGGACAGAACATACACTGCACGGTGAATTTTACAGTGCAGCGTCAGTCTACGCCACAGATGTAAACGGAGACGGTCATGTGGATGTACTTGGGGCTTCTTTCGCTTTAAATGATATTACCTGGTGGGAAAACACAGATGGCACTGGCACCGTGTGGACAATGCATACAGTGGACTATAACTTTTGGGATGCACATTCAGTCTACGCGGCAGATGTAAACGGAGACGGAGATATGGATGTGCTTGGAGCTTCAGCTGGCGATGCGGGGCATGACATTGCCTGGTGGGAAAACACCGATGGTACAGGTACTTCATGGATTAGGCATATAGTGAGTTATGATTTTAGTGTTGCTGCTTCAGTTTATGCCACAGATGTAGATGGAGACGGTGATGTTGACATTCTTGGAGCTGCTAAACAAGCTGATGATATTATCTGGTGGGAAAATACCGATGGTACAGGTACAGTATGGACAGAGCATATAGTAGACGGTGATTTTAATGGAGCGGTTTCAGTCTATGCCACAGATGTTGATGGAGACGGATACGTTGATGTGCTAGGGTCTGCTTACTACGCTGATGAAATCGCCTGGTGGCATGTGATGGGCTTTTCCCCTGATGCAAATATTGAATCATCAATTCTTGACGCTGGTACAAATGATTTCTGGGATAACTTCGCATCAAACGGTGATGAACCCACAGGGACATCAGTAGGATTTCAATTCAGAAGTTCAGACGATTCTGCTAATATGGGGGCATGGTCTGATACAATCTTTACTTCAGGTACCAGCCTTTCCGGTATTCTTGCAGATTCAACAGACTATTTCCAGTATAAGGTAATTCTGCAAACAACGAATCCTGCGAATACCCCAGAGCTCCAAGATGTTACAGTGAGTTACTCCACCTATGTCAGTGTTGATGACAACAATGGTAGTGAGGTGACTTTCTGGAATCTGGCGTCTGCTGCCAATCCCTCATTCGGCAACTGTGCAGTTTTGGTCTCTGTACCACAATCCGGAGCGGTTGATCTGGTATTGCATGATATTACCGGCCGTATAGTTTCACAGCATTCACAGGAATTACCCGGTGGTACTCATTCTGTTTATTTCAACAATCTCTCTGAGGGTGTTTACTTCTGTACCATGCGTGGTGGAGACTTTTCAGCAACAGAACGTATTGTTGTTCTAAAGTAGGATCATTTCCGTAAAGATATTAGAGAGCCCCTTCTGATCTATAAAAGGAGGGGCTTTCATTTGCATAGAAAGTCAGGTTCTATTCTCTAGGGAGGAGAAGAACCTGTTGCAGTCTTGGTTCTCGCAAAGGACCTTATAATGGGTCACATATTCATCAAAAGATCCTTACCTGTGCTATTCTCGCAGCCTATTGCAAAAATGGTTCCAACTATGAATCACAAGGGATTCCTAATTTGATTAAGTTATCTGGCTCAGTAATTTCATAAGTAGTTAGTCCTTTTTAGTTATCACCACAAAAAAGTGAGTTGCATACAGTTATTCACCTTCCATGAGCCTGCTATATATTTCATTTCCCATCTGGTAGGTTCTACAGATATATCACCACATTCATCATGGTATTCTAAAACATCAAACCAAATAGTTCCTTCAAAAACTATCTGATAACGCTCAATTACTGTATTTTCAATAGAGTAACTAACTTGATCCCAATCTGCAGGGGCATTCTCATATGCATTGAGCATTGCTGGTGTCATGTAACTTGTAATTGAATGATAACCACCGTGTGAATAAGCATTTAGAATCAAATCAAGAGTTTGTCCTGCACCTGATACATCTTCTTGTTTGGTTGGATCAGCAAAGGCAGAACCTGCCAAAGTTAAAAGAACAAGAAAAATAGCAAAACTTGAATTGAATACTGATCTTTTCATGTAAATTTCTTCCTTAATTAAAAATCACAAATTAATTTCCTGTTTTCAAATTGAATACTTCAATGCCTTACATTAGTATATATCTAAATCCTATACGGAAACAAGTTAAGGAAGCGACTGAAGCATAAAAACAATCAATTTCATCAATCAGATGAATAACTTATTCTTTATTTGTGTATTGGCAAATGGCTAACAGTGTGGTAGGATTCTTTTAAGCAACATTGCTTATGAAGTTGCTTGTCTGCCGAAAGGTAGCTAAAACATTTATTTTTAACTGGAAGGAAATGTTATGAAGGGCATTCTGTTTATTCTCCTTATCGTATGATCATCAACCCATGAAATTTCACCATCGTATAAGATGGTCTTTGGCGTCTGGATTTTGTAGAACTCCCAGTGAATCAAGAATCCAATCTGTCTCTCCCTGTGTTCCATTCTCTGCATAGCGAGTATCGAATGGTACAGGAGGATCATACGGAGCGTGCACATCAAATAAATGTATTACCGTAAATTTTGGAGAAGGATTATACTTATTCTCATTAAACCAAAGAAGTACTTCATCAATTGTAATTGAAGCTCTTCCGTGACCACGAGTAAATGTGGAGTAATGGTCAAATCCATTATCAAAACCATAAAGATGACTTAGTAGTATTACATTAACAAAGCCCAAAGTGATATAACCATCATTTTGTAA
>JAOZUR010000047.1 GCA_029938555.1 Candidatus Sabulitectum sp.
AATCCTGCTGGCATTTCTGAAGAGAGTATCTGGTGAACTATTCGGCCATTCATATCATAAATACAAATTTCTACATATTCAGTAGATGTAAGGGAAAACACAATATTTGATTGTTCAGAGCATGGATTAGGCCAGCATGATAAGTCTTGAATAAAAGCAGTTTCCTGATCTTGAGAAGATATACCTGTGCCTGTTCCTTCTGTAACTGTAATTAGTTGATTCACAGAAGAGATAAATGTAGTATCTATTAAACCTGATGGCCACTGAACAGTCAGTGAAGTAATATTGGTTGTTGAGCCTAGACCAAAAAAAGCCAGCATTGCATTTTGGCTGGACCCATCTGCACCAGTTTGAGAAGATATCTGCCTTGTCATGGTTGTTGAAGATGTATTTAGTCTAACAATGGCACCAATACCACACTTGTTAGAAAGAACACCAACGCACTTTACTTGAAGCCAGTTGTTTGTGTTCCCATTATTATGAAATAACTTATTATTTCCTCCATAATAATTGTTAACTGCAATGAATAGATCAACCTGACCATCATTGTCGTAATCAGCCCAAGATGTTCCTCTGTTGTAGTTTGATGACGTAACAATCGTTCCAGTTGTAATCTGAGTAAAGTTACCAAATCCATCGTTTACAAGAAGCACATTATTTGCTCCATCGTAACTAGATAAGAATATATCTAGGTCGCCGTCGTTATCGTAATCTATCATTGAACTTGCACTACTTGAATTAGCTCCTGCACAGGGTAAATTTGATACTGGTGTAAAGTTGCCTAAACCATCATTGTTGTAAAGATATATCTGATAATTATATGGAAGCATGCCAGGCGCGGTAAAAATATCAAAATCACCATCATTGTCGTAATCCCCCCATGAAACAGTTCCAAAACTCTGTTCATCAGTGGAAAAAGGAGAAACATTTTGTTTTGTAAATGATCCATCGCCATTATTCTGGTATAATGAATTGAAATCTGGTCCTGCATTTGTTACAAGCAAATCGGCAAAACCATCACCATTATAGTCTGCCCATCCACATCCACCAGAATTTTTAGATTCAGAAGTTAATCCGGAATTAGTAACTTTATCAAATGTACCATCACCATTATTGTGATACAAAAAATTCACAGATGTTCTATTGGGCACATAAAGATCAACATAACCATCATTATCGTAATCACACCATGCAGGACTGGTTGAACTGCCACCATCTGAAATAATTACCCCACTGGTTATTTTTGTGAATGTACCATCACCGTTACCGTTATACAAGAAATTATTTTCATTGTAATTTGCTACAAAAAGATCAAGATTACCATCATTGTCATAATCAGCCCAAGCGCATCCATAAGAACTGCCACCATCATTAACTATGTCTCCAGTTGTGATTTTTGTGAATGTACCATCCCCGTTGTTTTGGTAAAGAAAATTGTTTTTTGTTCCACTTTGATTATTTACAACAAACAGGTCAAAGTAACTATCATTATTATAATCACCCCAAGCACATCCGTAGTTCCATCCTCCATCGTTTACAATCTCTCCTGTGGAAACAAGAGTGAAATCTTGCGCTGCTGTGGTGACCCACATCGTTGTGAAAATCAGTAATGTGAATAGTGTTTTCATGTTAACCATCCTTTTTAGAAATTTTTTAGAAAAATCATACAGTTAGAATAATACATCTTCAGGGTAGAAACAAGCAATAAACTTTTTCATAATAAACAAGAAATATCAAATCTCATATTTTGATTTTTTTATAATATTTTTTTAATCACCTTGTTTTTAAAAGTTAGAGATGTTATAGATATTTAGATTAGTTGTATGTTAAATATGAAACACTTACAAAACAAAGAGCTGATAAATGTATTTAGACTTAATCTCCAAACTTGAAGACATAGGATCTCTTGAAGAAAAACTTGTTACTTGTAATCTTATTCTATCAGAAGATCAGTTACCATATCAAGTGAGAGAAAAAATTTTATTGAAGGCAATGAATACAGCGGAAGAACTTCACATGGATGAAGAAACAGAAAAACTCGCTGTTCAGTACTTCAGTATCCTTTCTGAAGGTTCTAAACCAGCTGTATCTTCATTAATGATTTATGTGCCGATTCTTTTCGGAAAAGGAGAGATATACAAAGTAGAAGATCTTCTTTTGCTTTGGAAGTTAATTGCTTTCACAGGTAAGTCACATGAAACTGATACACATTATCTTTACATCCATGGCACCTGTCTTGGAATTAGAAAAAAATTCAAAGAATCTACAGAAGTCTTAAAACAAGGTCTTGAATTGTGTAAGAAAACAGATCAAAATGATTTGTATGTCAGTATTTCAGCTAATTTAGGTGCAATGTTTTTTAAGCAAAAAAAATATGATGAAGCATTATCTGTTCTAGAAAAAGCATATAATAACAGCCTTGATTTAGGTGAAACTGATATATCAGGTCATGCTCTTGTTACTTATTCCACAGCCCTTATTGCTACTGGAAAAAAAGATAAAGCAAGAGAGCTCATAAATATTGTTTTAGAAGGTGAAGTTTTTACCAATGACATTCAGTTACACATTGCAGCATCTATTCAGCTTGCTAATCTTTTTAAAATAGAAGAGAATGTTCCAGAGGCAATTATTGTATTAGAAAAAATTCTTCCTTCTGTTAATAATCTTTCTGACTGGCATCTCTCTGAGGTTTATTATGAAAAACTTATAGCTCTTTATCGATTGAATGAAAACTACAAAAAAGCCTTTTATCAACTAAAGATATGTAAAGAAAAAAGTGACAAGGCCTTTGCGAAGTTTTCTGAAGAAGAATTAGCTACTACTCGTAAAATCATGAAATTATCAGTTAAAGCCCGAGAAGTAAAAATTCTTGATGAGAAGAATATTCAACTTCAACAAAGCAATTTACAGTTAAAACATGCACTTGAGGAAATAAAGACACTTTCTGGAATAATCCCAGTGTGTACGCACTGTAGAAAAATCAGAAACGATGAAGGATACTGGAATAGTCTTGAAACGTATTTATCGAATAACTCTGAAGCACTGCTTTCTCATTCAATCTGCCCGGATTGTATTGAAAAAGTTCTCGAAGAGATTTAGCTATGGAGGAAATTGTAAGTGATTAATGAAAAGTCAACTTATTCTTACTCTCTTAAAAATATCAGGTTAATTGCAAACAAAAACTTATCTGAAGAGTTGCTTGTTGCTTGTTCCGCTTTTATCACAGAGAATGATTCACATTTATCAGTCACTGATAATCTGGAAGTGCTACTGTATGCTATGAATGCATCATCATTCCTGAATCTTTCAGAAGAAGCTCTAAAATTTGCTGAAATGTATTTTGAGCTTTTGCCCAGTGATATCGCAGCAGAAACCAGTGCTCTACTCTTGTACTCTTCATTACTGTTCAAAAATGGTGAATATATTAAAGTAGAGAAATTGCTTGAAATATGGAAATTACAAGCATTTACTGGAGGTCCACCACAGGACGACTGTAATTTCTTAAATGTTTCTGCAAGCTGTTTTTCCATGAAAAAGAATTTTATCAAAGCTGCCGAGTACATGGAACAAGCATTAATATTAGCGCAAGAGTCCAAACTAACAACTCTTTCAGTTAGAATTTCGGTAAATCTTGGGGCTATCTTTAATTATCTAAATAAAAAGGAAGAGGCTCTTTGTATTCTTGAGGATGCATATATCCAAAGCCTTTCTTGTGACAGTTTATCGTTAACAGGTCATGCATTGGGAACACTGATCAGTTCACTGGTAAACTCTGATAAAATTGATAGAGCCGAACTGTTGGCCAGAGATGTCCTTCAGAATTCTAATCAACAGTCTCAGAAAGAGCTTAGAGTATCAGTAATACTTCAGTTAGCCAAAATTTTACAGAACAAGGACAACCTTGATGAAGCTATTTTGATCATGGAACAATCTCTTCCAGAACTTGTGGATGAAATCGACTGGCAACTTATAGAACTGTTTTACAACAGACTGATAGATTTACACGAGAAAAATTGTAATTTCAAGAAAGCATATGAAATTCTTCAAGTTTTTAAAAATCGGAGTGATTCAGTTCTTAGTACTCAAAGCGAAGAGCATTTAATTAACACAAAAAAAATGATGGACATTTCTGCAAAAACCCGGCAGGCTGAACTTCTCAGCATAAAAAATGTTGAATTGAAAAAATCTAATACGAGTTTACATCTGGCTTTAGAGAAGGTGAAATCATTGTCTGGAATTATTCCGGTGTGCTCTTATTGCAAAAAGATGAGAAACGATGAAGGTTATTGGAATAGTCTTGAAATATATCTCTCTAATCATTCCGAGGCACACCTCTCTCAATCAATATGCCCCGATTGTAAGAAAAAGATTACTTAACCTTTTGTGCTGATAATTAGCTAAACTAAGGAACATAATGTTCCAAAACTACTCCCACTCTTTTATAACCACCAAAACCAGGCAGCGGAACCAAATAACCGGGTGCTACTTCCATAAGTGCATTTAAAAGCTCCTGCTCTCTTGACCATATACTAATTGTGGTCCAAGTGCCAGACCATCTAGCATATCCCGGATTCTCTCTGCCATGCCCATTAGTATTTCTGTAGTTATCAAACGTATAACGAATTCCCCAATCTTCAAAATGCCTGTCCATGGTAAAATCATCTCCCAGGTACTGTTCCATGCCAGCTGGAATTTCGCTCCAATATCCGTCCTGTGGATATGTATCATTCTCAAAAAGAAAAAGTTGTGCAGCATTAAGCAATACTCTTGTATCTCCGATTGCAGCAGCAGCTTTTGCTTTAATAGTAACATCATTGTATTTTGGTATGGCAATTGCAGCAAGAATTCCTATGATTACAACAACGATCATAAGTTCGATCAGCGTAAAACCTTTTTTCATTTTATACTCCTTTTTTAAATATACAATAAGCATAAATTGAGCCAATGAAAAAGCACGATTTAATACTACTACCTTGCGTATAGTCGCCTTAGTTATGAAATGGGATTGTAAAATTAAACGAAAAAATATAATTTTGCAAGAAAGCATGCTAATTGTGAGGGAACTTACAGAGTTATCAACTATAGCGCTTGAAGGTGAAACTGAAGATATTACCATATACTTGGGTTTCTCTTCATTGGAATTTATTATTGAAACTAGTAATTCTTTTGTTGGGTATAATTAAACTGAGGGTCTATGAATAATTTTCAAGTATAATTAATTCTCGTTATCACCGAACAAAATATAGTTAGGGAGTTGTTTTGTCAAAGATCTTTTTGTTTATTCTTTTCCTGTCAGTGGCTTTGTGTAATGCTTTTACAGGTATAGAGTTTTCTTCCACTGTTAATGATATTAAAGTTGATACTATTTCTTATATGGGAACTGAATTTCATTCTATCATTGTAGAAGGTTTCTCATTGCCTCCAGCTTTAGATAATGAACCGGGGTTTCCACTGATACCGAGGAAAGTATCTACTTTTTTGCTTCCAGCTGCAACACAGATAGATTCAATAATAATTCTTGAATCAAAGTGGGATACACTTCCAGGCAGATATTACCTTTACCCTTCTCAGATAGAATTGCTTTCTGATACTTCTTTTACCCCGCCTGAATTAAATCTTTATAGTTCGATAAAACCATTTCCATCGGAACCTGTTGTTGTAACACGACAAGGGTCTGCAATGGGTTATTCTGTGGTTAGTATTTCAGAATATCCAATTAGATACATTCCTGCAGATAGTACAGTTTTGGTGCTTACTTCAATCTCTCTAAATGTTCAAACAGGCCCTTCAGTGTTTGAACAGATAGCACCCAACAGGGAAACTGAATGGAGTGCAAACCTTAGAAATCGTGCAATAGCTTCCCTGGTTACAAACCATGAGGATATTTCCTTCTACAATTTTCCAATACCTGTTTCATACAACAACAGAACATTAGCATTAAATATTACTCAATCGCCATCACTTCAAGGTGATTGTGTAGATATGGTCATACTTACAAATGCAGAGCTTGCGCCTTTTTTTCAGCAAGTTGCAGATTACCGTACTCAACAAGGAATTATTACTGTTGTTAGAACCATTCAATGGATCGATCAATTTTACAATGGTTGTGATACTCAAGAAAGAATGCGGAATTTCATCATTGATGCCCACCAGAACTGGGGAATTCAAGCTGTTCTTCTTGGTGGTGATGACGGTGTTGTGCCAATTCGTGAATGCAATGGTTGGAATTACATCCCTGGACCTTTTCCAAGTTATCTTCTTCCGTCTGATGATTATTATGCAGATATCGATGGAAATTGGTCTTATGATGGATCAAATTGGAGATCTGAAAGCTCACAGTCATATCTTGATTTATGTGTAGGTAGATGGCCGGTAAACTCTGCTGAAGATGTTAACTTGATGTTTACCAAACTGAAAGTTTATGAGCAACCTGAAATGTTCCCTGAAGACTTTGCTAGAAAAATTCTTCTTATCGGCTCCAACAACCCTGCCGGCTCTGGAGCTAATGACATGATTGAACTTGAAATTCAGTTAAAAACCTCCTCAGCTATACCAATTCATCTTGACCTGCCCACAACTTTGTATTTTCCTCATTATCTTCAAGGTGGTGATCTTTCCAGGATAACGGCTCTTGAAGAATTCAATCAAGGGTATAATCTTATTATTCATGCAGATCATTCTGAGATACACAAATTAGCTACTGCGGGAAACGGAACTCTGGGTCAGTATTTATGGGATTCCGATTTTTCTACAATTACCAACGAGAACAAACCATCTATTCTATGGACCCTGGGTTGTGATACAGGTCATTTTGATGGAGCATACTGTTATTCAGAAGCTGGATTATTAACTTCAGAGAATTCGGCTCTGATAGCTGTTATGTCCAATTCACGAGGAGGTTTACATTCACAGAAAGTCACAGCATACGCGTTTATTGATGCTTTGTATAATACAAACTGGATAACCAACCAAAATACATCTGCACCACTTCACTGGCCTTTAAGCTTTTTAGGTGAAGCGTATAGATGTTCAAAGAATGTAACAAACCTATCCTTCATTCACTTAAATTTGCTGGGTTCACCTTTGATGTATGTATGGAGAAATGATCCAGTTCAACTTTCAATTTCAGTACCACCGCTTCTTCTTCAAGAAGGTGTATCTGAAGATATTACACTAACAGTTCATGAAAATGAAAACCCTATAGAAAATGTTTCAGTTTGTCTGTGGAAAAAGGATGAACTTTTTAGCATTTTAGAAACTGATTCTCAAGGTATGGTTACATTTTCTGATGTGTGCGCTATTCAAGGCGATGATGATATTGTTATTACAGCTGTTAAAAGAAGAGTTCACACAAATATGGTGGAAACCACCACCATTGATTATCTGCCAGCCCAGGTTTTTCTTGATGTATTACCTGCAGATATTCCAATTGTTTCACTTCAAGATTTTACCGTAGATCCCAATGGAGATGGTTCTGCTAATCCAGGGGAAATTGTTGAAATTAATCTTCTTGCTCTTAACAGTGGCGGTGTGGCAGCTTCAGATATATCTGTTGAAATGACTATTGTTTCGGGGCATGAACACATAAACAGTGTATTGGTGGATCAAACGAATTTTCCGTTTATTAATCCAGGGGAAACCGATTATTCGCTAAACCCACTTGTTGTAGAAATAAACAAGAACACACCTAATTATTCCACTATAGAATTCAATATTTGCTTTTCATTCAAAAGTGAGGATGTTTCCTTTTCTTGGAATTCGCCACTTTTTCTTACTGTTTTTTCAGAAAATTATCAAGTTACAGTAGTGAATTCTTCAGCTGATAACTCAACTGGTCAATACGCTGAAGTGATTCTTAGTGATATTGTGTTGAATAATTGTGGCCTTGGAGAGGGAGAAAACCTTCTAGTTACTGTAGATAATTTTATTCCTCCAGTGTATTTTCAATCAAATATTCTATCAGTTCCATCCATTCAATCAAATCACGCTGTAAATCTGGATGGAGAGTTAGTTATAACTGTTTTACCTGATAAATTAGATTCTAGCTGGCTAAAACCAGGATTCCCAGGATGTTCTTTTGATGTAACTGTTTTGAGCAATGGAGGTAATTTCTTTGCTAGAAATGTTAATGTTGAACTAATTGCAGAGATGTCAGGTACAACTATTCTCCCTCCTACTGAACTGGCTGTTTACGAAGCAGGTGAGAATTTTTTGAGTCTAACCTGGCAACATTTTACTCAACCAGAATCTGTAGGCTATTATATCTATTGTGACGATGGAGTTGTGAATAGAAGGGTATTTTCAGATCTAGTTCCTGTAAAGCAGATAACCATAGAAGATCTTCCAGCTGGGCGTGAATATGAAATTCAAGTAACTGCAATTGATGCTATTGGTCGCGAAAGTGAAGCTGTTTCAATCACAACTGGTACAATTTGCCCAGTAGTTGATGGATGGCCTGTTTTTTTAGAAGGATCACCTGGCGGTGGAGCTGTTATTGCAGATATTGATAATGATGGAAATGATGAAATTATTACAATCACTTCATTTGGTATTGTTAATATCATTCAGCGAGATGGAAGCATTCAAAAACTCTATCCACCAGCTGGATTTGATTTTGATAGATTTTTAGGATGTGCCGTAGGAGATATCGATGATGATAATTTGCTTGAAATTGTTGTTTCATGTCAGAGAAAAATTGAAGTTGTAAATCAGGAACAAATATCTGTTTTGGTATTCGACAAGTTTGGTGGTTTTTGGTCATCAACTGAAATTGCTGTTACAAACGTTAATGAAGAAGCCGCTTCCCCAAATATTGCTGGAACTCCTGTTCTATTCCAGGCGGACACAGGAAATTCACTAGAAATAGCACTTCGTACAAGGGGCAGCAACGGCGGAATTCCACATTTATATGTCTGGAAACAAGATTCAGTAAATGGTACATGGAGTGATTACAGCAGCGATTTCCCCATATCACTTCCAGGGTGGTTTTACAATTCCCCTAGTGCAGTTGATTTTGATGCAGATGGTTTTGAAGAATTGATAGTTTCGGTTTATGGTTCCAGTGGTACTGGAACAGCTTTGAAAATCATTGATTTTGATGCAGATGGTAGTATAGAGACAGTTACCTGTAACTTGTCCAAACTAGATACTGAAGGAAAAATAGCTCGAGCTTTTGGAACACTTGCATTAGCTGAAGAGCATGGAATTTTTTATATAGCTGGCATTGCAAAACCTGAAGA
Organism: Candidatus Sabulitectum sp.; assembly: GCA_029938555.1. Taxonomy (GTDB): domain Bacteria; phylum Fermentibacterota; class Fermentibacteria; order Fermentibacterales; family JCC-6; genus Sabulitectum. The sequence continues at coordinate 9,240 of JAOZUR010000047.1, forward strand.
GTTATGCAGTGAATTGAAAAAGATTTTTGTCTATACAATCGAATCTGGATCAACCATAGATTTATCTTTAGCATGGCAGAGTGAATGGTTAACCGGTTTTGATTCTTTTAGTAACATGCCTGGTCCTGCAATCGGAAATATTGATGGTAATGATGACCTAGAGGTTGTTTATACACTTAATGGTGGTTTTTACGATTCTGAGGCATTTGTTTTTGCTTGGGATCTTTCAAGTGGGGAAATTGAATTCCAGAGTGACACAATTCCATTTAATCCCATACTGGGAGGCGGTGGGGCTACCATCAAATCACAGCCAGTTATCGGATTAACTGCTGATGCAGGGTCTGGGGAAATGACTATTTTCTCTGGTTTCTCTTCGCTTCTAACTGGCTTTGCTCCTTCAGAAAATTCTGGAATGATTGATGGTTTTCCAAGTTCATCTAGAGATGGGGCTTGGGCAGCTCCAGCATTATGCGATCTTGATAGAGATGGGGTGCCTGAAATTCTTTACATCGATTATTCAGGTTTTGCCTCTTTGTTTAACTGGCAAGAAGGAGTTTATACTACTGATGGTTGGCATATGTACCAAGACAATCCACATCGTACAGGCTTTTACAACATGAATGATCGTAATGAATTGATCGATATTTCTATTCTTGGTAAACCTTATATGAATATTTCAAACTCTTCTGTTAACAATGATATGTCCCTGTGGGCAGAAATTCTGATAACAGGTGCAGAGGAAACTTCAAATAATTCCATAATCTTATCGGATGACTTTGATAGAATCAATGAGCAAAATGCAAGACAAACATTAAATTCGCTTGTAGGAAATTTTACTATTCCTATAAATTCGATAAATGATTCATTTGTTTCCACCCCATTAATCAATTCAGGGGTAGTTGATGTTGTGGTCTTTTCTCATGACTTGCCGGTTGGAAAAGTCACTATACCACTAGAACAAGGTGCTCACTCTGTACAGATTCCTTTAAGATTCGGTACTGCTGCTGGGAATAATCTTACAGTAGTTGTTGACCCTTTCAACCTTCTAATGGAAGCTGATGAAACAAACAATGAAGCTAGGATTTTTGAAATTCCTTTTTATGGTAATGATTCCTCGGTCTCTGTAACTACTCCAACTCAATCAGTTGTTCTTGAATTCTATCTAGCTTCATCACTACCTGTGGGGTTGGATATCAAGCTTTATTCCATTGATGGCAGAGTTGTGATTGATCAGAACACCGGGCAACTTCAGACAGGTTTTACAAGACTCCAACTATCGGAAGAAGCCGAACTTCCCTCTGGAATGTACACAATAAGAATTAACGGATTAGATTTTGATGAAGTAATTCAGAAAATAATAATTCTAGATATCTGATTTTTTATAACCTACATGCAATTTTCGCAAAACGATTTATCAAAGGGCATTTTCAACTGGCAGCCCTATTCCACCAATTTGCACAAATTTTGCTGATGGGAATTCTTTTAAAAAAAACTCGAAACTAGTTTCAGGTATTCTATTGTTATGTGTATAGATTTCATAAGCTAGTAAGTCTCCATTTGATTCATAAACAAAATCAATTTCTGTATTACCACTTTTCCAGTAACACAGATTAGTTTTTCCAAGAGATTTCACTTTGCTGTAAATAGATGCCCCAATACCCACTGAAATTAAATTATCCCTAACAGTAGAAGAACTCTGTAGGGTTTGCTCATCTATCCCCTGTATTGCGCATACAAGAGCAGTATTTAGAGGAAGCAATTTAGGGCTTGAGCCTCTTTTTCTAGTTTTAGCACCAGAGTACTTCTGCAATCCTGCAATTAACCCAGCCCCCTGAAGAATGCTTAAATAATTAGCAAGAGTGGTTGTGTTACCTGAATCCTGCAGTTTAACCAGCATTCCAGTATAACTAAAGATTTTGTTAGGGTTTCTGCATGCTAACATAAATAGATTTCTTAGTAATACCGGCTTCTCTACCCTGTTCATCATTAGAATATCTCTGGATAGCGTGGTTTCAATAAGAGAGTCAAGCATATATTTGCGCCAGTTATCAAAGTTACCCACATGGGGTACTCCCCCTGGGTAACCTCCATATACCAAGTATTTATCAAGGTCAAATCCAAATGCTTTGTTCATTTCATGGTATGACCAGTGGTTCATGGGAATTACATCAAAAATGGAAGATTCTTTAACCAATTTTGCTAAATCAGAAGAATCAATAAGTACAACAGAAATAGACATAAGATGATTTTTTTCTTCTTGAAAAAGTTCATTTATCACTTGAAACCAATTTGTTATTTTTTGAATCTCATCTAGAACGAGAACAGTTTTTCCAGAACCTCTGAGTATTCTTGCTTTATTCCAGCTCTCTCTTATTAAGTCTGTTGCACCGGGAGCAGGTAAATCAGCTGATACATACAAAACATTGTAATTGTAATTTTTAAGAGTTTCCAATACCTGTTTGACCATGGTGGTCTTTCCAACTTGCCGCGGACCAACCACCATTTGGATGTGATTAACAGATGCCTTGATTCTATCAATAAGAATACTGTATTCTATTTTTCTATACACAACAACTCCTTATTCAAAGTATCATTTCAATTTACTTAATGTAATGAGTAACGGTCAAGTGTATAGGTTTCATCAAAACTCGAGAGTCAACAAAACACCGTACTCAAATCATCATGTTAATTTACTCAATACAATGAGTTGTGGTCAAGTGTGAGGTTTCGTTGAAATTTCACCTCCTTTTGCATGCTATGCAGTATCAGAAAAGTTTTTAATCATCAGCATTGGGAAATCGGTTAGGTTGAATCGTTAATCTAACCTCAAGATGGTGAGATATAGAGTTTAGTGTTTTTGTATAAATCCTATTTTAGTTAAAGAATAGGTTTAAAAATCATTTAGATTTTATAAAGTTATCGACTTTGATCCATTGAATTGATAGTCTATTTCCCTGTATTTTCTAAAATCTAGCAAGAAACAAGGAAAAGCTCTCCTAAAACCGGCACTCATCATAAAAAAACTCCACGTGTTTTGCTGCAAATTCCTATTTGTTCTTTTGTATATATTTTGGGAATTCCTGTTCAATAATGCGTTATCCACTCCACCGCATGGGGAGTTACAGGATATAGAAATTAAAATTCTAAAGGAATTGAAGTCTATAAAAGCAGATACAGCATCAGTCTATTGATCTATGGAAATACTCATCTAAAACCAGTACTCTTCATAAAAAAAACACCGCGTGTTTTGCTGCAAATTCCTATTTTTCTTTCAACACTTTCCTTGGCATTGCTGTTCGACGAATCGTTATCCACTCCACCACATGAGGAGTTACAGGATATGCTATTAGTAGTTTTGAAAGGATTAAATTTTGCAAAAGCAAATATTTACGCTCAATTGGAGATACTACATCAGTCTATTAGTATTTGATATATTTCTTTAACAATTTATTTAAAGGGGGGCTCTTGAACAAAAAGGAATACATGAAAAAGGTTGATTCAGAATTAGAGAAACTCTCCCCTACTGAATTGAAAAATATTCTTCTAACAAAAGCAGCTGATATTTCCGCCCCTCAAAGAGAAGTTTTTCTAAATGAAATTACCTCACAAGTGAACAATGATTCATTTTTTGAAAACACTCTAAAGGAATTCCTAGAGTTTCAGGAAAAGGTTGAAGATGGCTTTTATTCCGAAGGATGGGGTTGGGATTCTGATTACTGTGAAGAGCGTGAGTGGGGTGATGAATCCTGGGCCGACGAAGTAGATGACTTTTTTCGCGCTGCTGACTATTTGTTAGCAAGCGAAAATTTTCTAGAGGCCAGAATTATTTATGAGAAACTCATGAGCATTCTTGAAGATTGTGAATTACTTCCTGGCCCTCCAGATGCTCGTTCTCTATTATGTACAGACCTAGACAAAGTCGCATTCAAAATTTATCGAATTATCTATTTAACTTCTCTTGCTTCAGAACGGGTAGATTTGTTGTACAAAGAAGCAATTCAAAATCCATATCTTTGGCGAAACAAAGGTTTTTTGACAGGTGTGTTAGCCATTGATGATACTTCTCAGTTACCTGGTTTTTATGGATTCTTGAATCAATGGGTGGAACTTCTGAAAACAAATAATTCAGCCTCAACAGATTTACTTCTAAGAGAAGCTGTAATGCTTATGGATGGATCAGAAGGTCTTGAGATATATGCAAAAAAGATGGGATCAATTCACCCTGGCTTCTGGATTGATCTTCTTAAAATCACCGCCACAAAGAAAGATTATAAAAAAGTAAAAGAATACTGTGAGCAGGCCATGGATGCAGTAAACCCAGATTACACAATCTATGCCGAAATAGGTGATTATTTAATTGAAGTTGGAAAACACCTTAAGAACAACTCTCTTATTCAGCATACTGCTAGAAAATGTTTTTACTCAAATCCAACTTTAGAAAGACTAGTTTTTCTTGCTTCACAAGCTGACGGTAAATATGATGTTATTATGATTGAAGCTTGCAAACGGGTTGAGGAACTTTTCATTTCAAACCAAACAAAAAGCAGTTTAGCTATTACATCATTTGGTGAAAGTACCAGTGTAAACGAATACATTTATGCATGGGTTCTTGTTTTTTCTTCACAGTTTGATAAATTACAAGAATTCTGCCATGCTAATTCCCCCACATGGACTGACACAGGTGCATCGGTAACCTTCACGGTTTTGCATCGCCTTTTATCCTGTGAGGATACATCAAATCAAATTCAATTACTGAAAATTGTTTTACCTAAATTTTATGATAAACAGAAAGTAAAAATATTTGTGAAATTACTAAGACCTATTGTTGATCAAACCATAAACTCAATGCAGAAGAAAAAATATTTAAACTGGTGTATGGAAATTTCTAATCAGCACATCACTTATGTGGTTAGTAACAAATACAGAGACGACTATCCAAGAGCAGCTTTGCTTGCTGTTTCCATGGCAGAACTGATAAATGAGATTGATTCAGAACATTCAGCAAAAAAATATCTGATGGGATGGAAACAAAAATTCCTACGACATCGTTTATTCAGGGAAGCACTCAGAAAGAATGCTTCTAAATCAAAAGTTGCTGCAGTAGCTGGAACTGAGATTTAAACTAAGATCAATTTGAAGCTTTGGATTCTTCTTTTTCTTTCTGTGCTTTTTTCATATTTGATTTTGCTTCATTTATGGATTTTCCCTGTATAAAATAAGAAATAGCAGCTTCCCCTATTCCCCATGTTGCAGCTACTGCAACTCCTGCTGAAATTACATTTCCACCACCTGGAAAAATAAACTTTACAGCTGCTCTTGCAATTTCTCTCAATGCAAAACCTGCCCCTACATTCAGCCCAAGAGCTGTAAAGAATTCTTTTGCTGTTCTTTTGGATAAATCACGGCCCGAAATATAACCAATCCCCATAATCATAGATACCTGGGCAGCTGTAATGGGAAAAATATCGCCCACTGGAATTGGTGTTGCAGCTAGAGCACCACAAATTGCTGAAGTAGATGTGATTACAGTTCTGGCTAATTTTGTTTGCACTTGGCGTATTTTAGAAAGACGGGCCAGTTGAAGTTTTGCTGATTTTGGAAGATGCTCAATTAGATAAGTCACCAATTTTTCAATATTCCAATAATTATTGTAAATCATTTTTTCATCTTCATACTCGGCATAAGCAGATACTGGAATAACCTTTAGTAAATCAATACCCCATTGTGAATAAGCCTCCTGAAGCGTACTTACAGCCTTTTTAATGTTTTGCTGTTTTATAGGGTTATCGTATGGCGGCTCTACCCTCTTGGGATCCAATTCATCCACCTGAGTAACCAGTGCTACAATTGGAATTTTATACTTGTGGGTTTTGGAAATAGATTCTTGAATGGTATTCACATTTGCAAGATCACTGGTTATATGTGAATCGACTTCTTTAGCTTTGCAGAGAAACAAAATAATATCTGGGCATATATCTTTGATTGCAACAAGTATTTCATCAATAGCATTTTCAAAATTTGCTGACTCGGGTTTTGTACGGTCACCAATTCCCCTTGTATCAAGTATTTCAATGGACCCTTGCTGGTTATTGAATGTAAACCATTCCGCTTTACCTGTTTCGGAAAGCACTGAACCAACCGGAGCTACCCTGGACTTGAATAATGCATTAACAATAGAAGATTTCCCTGCACCGCGCCTACCAAGAACCAAAACCCGAGGTGGCCTGTTTTCCATTAACATCTCCTTAAGATTCTCTAATTCCTTGTTAACAGTATCTCTTGCCGGTGGAGGTAGAACTTTAGCGGCTTTAAACACTAAGTTTATTATTTTTTCAATATCTGAATTATCAATCATGAAATTTCCAGTTAATCAATAGAATTGTTTGCTTTCCATAATCTATAAGCATCAAGGTCCTTACGAATCAAGGAAAGACATGCTGCAACAACTGCGGCATCATCAAGAAAACCAATAACAGGAATAAAATCAGGAATAAGGTCAACTGGACTCAAAACATAAATCAATGCAGCAACAACCGCCGAGATAGACCACCATGGAATCTCACGATACGAACCGTTGTAATAATCTTTTACAAGAGACATTAAAAGTTTCACTTCATTTATAAATTTTTGCAACGGTCCTTTTGAAGTAAACAAATGCTCAATTCTTGCCTTTTTTGAAAGAACTTTTTCAAAATCCTCTTCAGTCACATTGTTTGCTCGTTTATTCAATTCCTCATTTGCTTCACTCTCTGAGATATTTTCTCTTGCCACGATTTTGCCTTCTTTCTTTATAAAATAATCCTTTTTTCTTTTTACTAGAATGTTGAGTCATACTCTACTATTCTTTACCACAGTATTCAATTCTATTCACTTAAGCATATATTTGCAAGTATTAACCTGTACACTGTAGTTTTAACTGCCAGCCCCTTCGAGCCGGCAGTACTTGTTTTCTGCTTCTGTTCCTACTTTAGACTTCTTCAGGAGTGGTCTTTGTTTCATTCCGGTTCAACCACTTGTCAAAGGCTGCGCTACCGTAACCGTTCCAAAACTCGCGGAATGTATCGTAGTGTTCTTCATGGCCGTTCTTGTTTATGTAAACATGTTTTTCATCACAATTATTCTTTTTGTTTATTTTGTTTCTACTTCCGTTGCTCTTGAATGAATTGTGGCTGCCAAAAAAGATATGCGAAAGAACCACCAGACCAACTGCCTGCCAATACCCAATTTCAGGGAGGTTAAAGATGGTTGGCATCAGTGCATTCCAGAGCCACATAACGATAAAGCCGAACAAAACTGCCAGGGCAGTCACAGCGATGATTCCCAGTATTACAAAACCAAGTACAATGAAGATCTTTACTAAGGGGTGCTGTGGTGGGTCTCCCTCGTGTGTTTTCCCAAATCTAAATGCTGAAAAGAGCATTGTGTTCCTCCTTTATGTGTTTAAGTTCCTTCTGAATTGCTTTCAGTCCTCTGTGTTTCCTGGCTAGAAGAGTACCAATTGGGATATTCAGTTGTTTTCCCAGTTCTTTAAATGAAACTTCGTTGAATTCAGTTTCTACGATTACCTGCTTTTGTTCTAATGGCAGATTATTGATAGCCGCGTAAATCTGGTTCCTGAGCTGATCTTTTGCGTATGACTTCTGTGGTTCATACTTCAGGTCTGGAATAATATCATAAAGACTTAAGTTATTCCCGTTTAGCTCATCCAGCGATTTTGTTAAATTTTGTGGTTTTCTGTATTCATCAATGATTTTATTTTTGAGAGCACGAAAAACATAAGCAGTTAGATTTGATATGGGTTTTATCATGTCAGGGCGGTTTAACATGCTAAGAATAACATCTTGTACTATGTCTTCACTGTCCATGTGTGAAGCATCAGCAAGCTTCGTTTTGACGAAGTTCACAAGCTTATGATGATTATTTTCCCAAAAAACTGCAATTGATGTTTTTCCGTTCATTTCGTTTTCTCCTCTCTTCCTTGCTGTAGACGAAAGAGATGAAATAATATTGCATTTATCTTTTTTAAATTTTTTAATCAATTCCTGGATTCTAAATCAATCTCAAGCCAATAAGATAAAATGAGGAATTAAAAATTCAAAAGTAAAGCGTCATAAGCCTGTAAAAACACCAAAAGACAAATTCTCTCATTTTCTAATTGATAGCGACCCTGCACCGCAAGGTTAATCTATCCTCAAGTACTACAACCAAGGTCGGTGATTTCTATTTCAAACCCCTGATAGTTTCCATCTGGTAAAATGTTTGGAACAGAGAACTCTGGGTTGCTAAGAATTTCAGTTACTTGTGGATCTTCAGAAAAAACAAGGTTTGCTGTATTCAACTGCCATTCATCTTTTATCTCTTCAAATCTGTCTGAGTAATCTTGAGCACCCAGTTTGGATGTTAAAGCCCAGTAGAAATATCTTGATAACTGTGTTTCGTAATCAAAAGACGGGTCTTTGTTGGTAAACCAAGCATTTTCCGGGTATTGATCAGGTACTTCTGGGAAGTATCCACCCCGGGCAGAATCCATGGCATCAGCCAATTTTGAACCATAAAACCTTCCGAAAGTTTCAGGCCATGCATTTGAATAACCATAGGTTGTTATGAGATTAAGAACATCCTCTAGTGATTTATCAAAATAACTATTGATTCCATCTGGATTGAAATTTGGATTGGTTTCACTGCTTAAAAGAAATTGAACTGCTGTGATCTCAGTGGGCAAAGTTTGCATGTTAAAAACTTCTGCTTCACTCTGGGAGGCAAACATTAATATGGTTGCGTTACGAGATGAAAGCTCAAGGGATACTTCAGTTTTGTCTGGTTCACCATCACCATTGTTATCAAGATATTGAGCAAGTACATTGCCTACATGAAGAAGTCTAATATCACTGACAGATTGAGTGGCCCAGATGGTTACACCAAACACACTGATTTCTTTAGAAAAGTCATCAGGAGCTGAAATACCTGCTACATCAAAACAACCTAGTGTTGTAATTAGTATCAAAATCAGTGTTAAGTAAAATCTTATCATCTTTTCTCCAAAATGTTAAGCTACCAATCAAATGTATACAAATGCCTGTATTTTTTCTCTGTAGCACCCAAAGCCCTTTATATTAAATCTTAAGAAACCTGTTCCATAGTATTGCAACAATGAGTATTGGTAATAATTGAAATATACATAATTCAATTGATACAATTCTCTGACTTGTAAATTGCATATTTCATGCTGATGTTGTATATCATCATAATGGAGGTTTATTGTGAAAAAGAAACTATCGACTTTTCTGATGATACTTGCTACTTTATTTGTTGTGGGTTTTTGCAGTATGTACATGGTTCGAGAATTTACAAAGGCATCCAATTTTTCAAACATGAGCGATATGTGGAGTCTTTTTGTATTCAATGATAGTTCAGGACATGCTCTTTTTCACGAAGTAAATCTAGATGATTTTGTAACAGCTCCTTATCCAGTCCGAGGTGATTCTCTTATCTCTGTTAATGGCCTTATTGCATCTCAAGAGAACTACTTTAATATGTTTGGAACAGATACTCCTAGGGGGGAAGAATTCGAAATAGTTTTCTCCCATGGAGATTCCCTTTTTTCAACTATTATTTCAACTCACACTATTCCTGCTGCACTTCAGGTACAAGTTTGGTTAATGATAATTCTGCGCAATTTGATTGTATTTGGTCTAATAGCAGTTGCTCTTTGGGGGTTTGTTAAACAGCCTTACTCGTCTGCAGTTTTAACTCTATCTCTGTTTTGTTTGGCCATGGCTTTGCAGTTTACAGTGGCCATACCTTCAATTTCCGATGTTTACGCTGGCTTTAAAGTACCTTCTTGGCTGATTGTTTCGATTTATATATTATCCTCCTTCACCTCTCCTTTATTTCTTAAACTTCAACTTCTTTTCCCAGTGAGAAATTCCATTTATGATAAGCACAAAGTTCTTTTTAATCTGCTGATCTTCTTACCAATTATCATTATTACCCTTCTTGTGTTATTTATGCACATACAGCAAATGATTTGGGGTAATATTATTGCCTCAATTATGCTTGTACTTGGGTATATTCTGCTTGCTCGTAATTATAAAAAAACTACTGTATTTCTAGAAAAACGCCAAACTAGGCTGGTTCTTCTTGGTGCAGGGCCAGGTTTAATAATATATGTTTTGTTTGGTTGGATCTTTCAAATGTCTACGACATTATTCACTGATTTGCCTGTGGTTTCAAGAATGCTTATAGGAAATATCTTATTTTTGATTATTCTTACTATTCCTGTTTCTCTTGGATATGCCTTTGGAAAATACAGATTGCTGCAGGTTGAAGGTCGTATAAAACGGGGAACCAGATTCTTTGCTGTGAATTTCTTTCTACTGGCCATATTTGCCGGCATACTCTGGGCTTTTGGTGAATTCATGCTTGAAAGTATTGGTATCCATTCGCAAACGCCAATACTGATTCTTGGAATAATACTTACCTTCTTTTTCATGAGCCTTCAAAGACAAATCAGACATAAGATTGAAGAACACTTCTATCCTGAACGGGCAAAACTTCGAGTATTGATGAAGGACTTTCTAACATCAAGTATGGCACGCACTGAAAGTTCAAAATTCTGGGAGGAACTTGAAGAAAAACTTGCAGATGGCCTCTCTGCTGAAAAAATATATCCGGTTCTTCGAGTTAGCGGGAAGAAATTTTTCACTGTAGATGTGGATGAACCTGCCCCATTCTCCCCTGGAGATACTTTTATACGCAGACTGGAATCCAAAGATAATCCTCTATTATTTGATGAAATGATTGCAAGTGGAAAAATTTCTTTATCAGCAGAGCAAAGAGAATGGTTCATTAAACGGAAGAGCGCCATTCTTCTCCCTCTTGTTACAACATCAGGACTGCTTGGTTTTCTTGTGATAAGTAGCAAAACGAATGGTGAAGATTTCACAGCTGAAGAACTTGAGCTGTTGGAAAGCTTTTCCACACAAACTGCACTTGTTGCCGAGAACCTTGAGCTGCTGGGTGAAAGGTTGGAAAAGGAAAAACTTGAAGAGCAGTTGAAAGTTGCAAGAAGCATTCAGCAGGGTCTTCTTCCAGGCAATATCCCATCAGTTGAGGGCATTGAGATGGCTGCACTGATAAGGTTCTGTCTTGATGTAGCAGGAGATTATTACGACATTATTCCTTTAGAAGACGGACGAGTTGTTCTTTCAATTGGTGATGTTTCAGGTAAGGGTGTTGGTGCCGCTTTACTCATGGCAAACCTTCAAGCTTCTCTTAGAACAGCCCAGGCAATGGGTGCAACTCTTGCTGAGTCAGCAACTCGAATTAACAAACTTGTTTTCGAGAATACTCCATCTGATATGTTTATTACTTTTTTCATGATTTGTATCGATCCAGTAAAAAAGCATCTTCGTTATGTTAATGCTGGTCATAACCCACCATTTTTTATCAAAAAAAACGGTGATGAGAAATTATTAACAAAAGGTGGGTTGTTATTCGGAGTTGTTGAAAACGCAGATTATGAAGAGGGTGAAATTCCCCTGCAATCTGGAGATATGATTCTAATGTACACTGATGGTGTTTCTGAGGCCATGGACAGCAATGATGAAGAATTCGGAGAAAAGCAGATAGCCAGTTTTGTTGCAAAGAATAAGGGATTACCACTGGATGAACTTCTTGCTCTGATTGAAAAAGAAGTAAGTATTTTCCACGGATCAAGTTTTTACTCAGATGATTTTACACTGCTTGCAGCCAAAATAACAAACTGATGTTAGATATTCAGAATTGAACCGGTGTATTAGAATTCGTTGTAATACAACCTATTTTCATTAGTGAATACAATACCTGTTCCAGAATCAACTGATTGTATTCTACTGTTTAGAGTAATGTATTCCATTAACTCGGTTAACTCAGAAGTATCTTCTTCTGCAAAGGTCAACCAGTTAACCTCGCCCATTCTGATAGATTCTCCTTTGTTTCTAGTAAATATATAATTGCCCTTTGAAATTCTACACAGAATATAGAATGGTTCTTCCTGGCTTTTGTAAACAGTTCCATCTGCTAGTCTTATTATCTGGTAGCCGTCTTTCTGTACCAATCCGGCATCTGGTTCAACCCATTGGTTTATAACAGGAAAAGATAGTTTTGAATCCTGAAAAATGATAGAGAGACTTGCCATATTAATTATTGTAGTAAATAGTGGAGGACCTGAGGCAATCAGGTCAGACCATGGATTGCTTATGAAACAACCATCAATGAGACCAAAACTGCTAGATCTAACTGCTTCCTGCAAATCAAAAATCTCAAATGGGCTGATAGAATTGCTTTCATCTTCCTGATAATAGTGTAGATAGGAAACAAGATCAGGGTAACAAGGAAGAAATCCATATCCGTAAATCAGTCTTGAATCCTGGGTAAAATCAATAGAGAAATCATAACTGGAAGCCTCTGCTACTGCCACAACTCGTGCCCCACCGCCGGTGGAATTACAAACAATAACGACTATTGGCTCGGGTATCGTAAACTCACCGTTTTGTAGATTATCTGGGATGGATACCTGAACTGCCAAACAAATAAGAGTACCGTCAGGGCTGCTCTTCAAAAACTTGATCTCTGCTGGTCCATTCCACCCGTCATCTTCCGGCTCCCAGCCAATATGGAAAGGCTCTGCGTTAGATGGATTCTCAATACTTACATAAGCAAGTTTCCCATTTGATTTAACAAAAACAACATCACTCTGAGCTGTTAAAACAAATTCATTAAGAATATTGGAAAGTGAATCGCTTAACATAACAGGCTGTGCAGTGGATATGGAAACAAAAAGAGTAAGCAAGAATATCAAAGAAGGAAATTGTTTTGTTGTGCTATTTTTCATGCTGTTATTTCTCCTGTTTAAGTATTCTCGGGCAAGCTTATAGATAACAATTCCGCATTTGCAGCAAACTAAAAATAACATAGTTTGGGGAGGAATGGGCTAAAATCTTATTTAATACTATAGTGCTGTCTTCTTGTGCAGGCAACATCTACCCTTTTGTAAATCTATTGCAATTATGCAAGGTCACCTCGTCTACAAGAAAATTCCTCTGTAAGTATTTTCAGTTTCCTGGAGATACTCATATTCAAGAAACTGGGGCTCATTGAACTCTGGTTCTCCGAAGTGTGTACTAAATTCCTGATTGGTGATAATCCCAAATTCATCTGATACTGTTTGATACCATTGAGTGTAGGTTTCCATATCTGTGCTGGCATCCATTACAATTGGGCATATAATATTACCACCAGCTTCTAAGATATAAGTCAGTACATTCACTATAGTTACATTAAGTGGAGCTCCCTTATGAAGAAAAAGAAAAACACCCAATCCAGGATTCCTAGCTGTGGGAGCCCAGGCAGTAAAAAGATCTCCATTGTCATGGGCAAAGGCTGCGTGATAGTAATCTCCAACACTATAACCCAAAAAAACTGCAGTTATCACAACAGAGTCCTCTGGGCTTTGCTGAACTTCATACAAAAATTACTGTTACAAGGAAATACATATTTCACCCCTACCTATCTTAAAACTAATAAGTAG
>JAOZUR010000002.1:0-39300 GCA_029938555.1 Candidatus Sabulitectum sp.
AAGCAGCAACTGAACAGTTACTTAGGTACAAGCAAAGCCGAGAAATTACTTGTGAGTTAATTCAAATTGTTATTATTTGCTCATCACAGGAAGTATTACTGATTGAAGAGGTTTAGTCATAACAAAGGGAACACTTACCAGTAGAATGGTTTTGGTATTTATTCAGGAAAGACAGGGGCAGTTAACTGAGTATTTGAATCAAAACCCAAGGGGTAAATGAACCAGTAATCCTGTTCTTTTTCCAAATAGAAACAGCTGTGATCTTCACTACACTGAAACCATAATCTGTTAGAGTCATCCCAGTTTATTTTAACCACAAGCGACACCGGGTAATCTTGCATTTCAATAGTGCTTACAATATTTTGTTGAATATCAAGAATGTTAATCACCCAATAACTGGTTCCATTCGCTTTTTCTTTGGTTGAAAGAAAAACCTTGTACTCTTCTGACGGCGATAGCAAACAACCATCATCTTTTTCACAGCCGAAAAACAGCACTGAAACGATAAGTACAATTATGCTTCCTATAAGTGAATTGTATTCTTTCAGCTTGTTACCTTCAGAAAGCTGGTTTCACTATTTAGTTCCTGCACTGAACCAATAATTGATGCTCTTTCATCACCGGCGTTGTGAAGCATTCTAATGGCTTTGTCAGCGTCATCAGGATGTATGAACGCCAGTAAACCACCGGATGTTTCCGCCTCGGTAAACAGTTTTAACCTGTCAGAATCTACACCACTTTGAACGGTGAGGTAATCACTTACATATTCGCTTACTTTGCAGACTCCAAGAGTTGTGAATCTTTCAAGAAGCTCAAAGATGTCAGACAGAAGCGGAACAGAATTCTGATCTATCTGCAAAGTCAGATTGCTGCTTCTAGCAATAGGCAGTGCGTGACCCAAAAGGCCAAAACCGGTGACATCAGTCATGGCACTTACCCGGAATCTGTTAAGAATGTCTGCTGCATACATATTTAATCTGCTCATGGAATTAGTAACTTCTTTGTACTGAGAGGTTGTTATTCCGTCCTTCATCATTCCATTGGCATACACACCTGTACCAAGTGGTTTTGTAAGAATAATCAAATCATGAAGATTTGCACTGGCATTGGTTTTTATTCTTTCAGGATGAACCGTACCGGTAACGCTCATGCCGTACAAAATGTCTTCCTGTTCCATGGTATGCCCACCAACAAGAGCTACCTTTGCCTCAACCAGTTTCTCACTGCCACCTGCTAACATCTCTCCAATAATCTCTGCATTGATCAAACCAGGAGGGTACGCAAGAATATTCATGGCAGTATGTGCCTTAGCACCCATGGCCCACACATCGGAAAGGGAATTAGCAGCAGCAATTTTTCCATTCATTCTTGGGTCATTAACCACAGGAAAGAAAAAATCAACTGTTTGCACCAGAGCAATTTCATCGGTTATACGATAAACCCCAGCGTCATCCATGTTTTCCATTCCAACCAGAAGATCTGGAGAATCATACATGGGCAATTTTTTAAGTATTCCTGCCAGCCTGGCAGGTTTCAGTTTGCCAGCTCAACCGGCACATGGGGCATAATCAAGTAACCTTATCTCTTTGCCTGTAGGTATAGCTCGAACCGGTTGCTCAGGTGTTGCAGTTAACCTTCCAGCCAGATGCTCACAGTATGTGATGTCACCTCTGCTGTGATGAAAATCAATGCACAACTTGCATTTACCGTGTCGGACACAATCAGCAGGACATGGGCAATTTCCCCCATCGTACAATTTTATTGCCATTTTCTTCTTTCGTTTACTTTCTTTTTACCTGCCCATTACATATAGCTTATGGTAATCCTCTGTCATAAGGTCGAATGCAAGAATTCCATAAGGATTCACATCCATATCAATGTAATATGCTGAATCAGGAAGAGTAACGAATACTTCTCTTAGCTGTTCACCCTCTGGAGAAACCACATCCCACATGTTTCCAGGCAATCCCCCTCTTCGGCACCAGATATTTCCTGAATCATCAACTCCCAAGGCACTAATAAAAGGATGAGCTTCAGGCATATTCACAGATTCTCTCTGATGGGTCTCGCCATCACTGAAAGCATAAGTAATGTATACAATACCAGGAATCATAACACTGTCAGGTGCTGTTAGCCTTTCTCTTTCAGGAAAAAGATAAATAGTGTCTAAAGGTTCAGCATCTGCCCCGTAAACTTCTATCATCCAGTTCTCTGATTGAATTCTGCTAAGATAAACTCTACCCATTCCATCAGACGCAGCTACAATATACCCAGGGGTAAAATCAGTTGAAGGTCGAGGTTCACCGGACCAATTAAAGTACTCAGTTAAGATCTCTCCGGTGATAACATGATACCTGTTCATTATAAAATTAATGCCGTAGCCGTTATCGTTTTGCCGCATAGAGAAAGAATATGAAACAAATGTTGAATCATCAAAAGGCATACTCTCTATTGAAAATCCACCAAGACCTTCCATGGTCCAGCTATTCAAGTATTGCCCTTCAGAGTCAAATGAAACTACCTTGGCAAAACGATCCATTACCAGAATAATCCCCGAGGAAAGTCTTACAAGCGACATGGGCCCTTGAAACTCCCCAGGCCCTTCACCAATTCCACCAAAGTTGCTGAGGAAAACACCAGAACTGTCATACAGGGAAACTGTTCCTTTGATTCTATCAAGAATTACAGGGTTAGAACCGGGAAACATTGTGTAATCTGCTATGGCTCCAAGTGTATAACAGCTATCCCCCATGAGTATTCCTATGGAATCAACAGCTGTAAGGGTATCTATTGGTATGGATTCTTCCGTGGTAGGTTCATTAATGGTTGTAGCTTTTTCACACGCAAGACTCAGTATTCCGACCATCAGAAAAATCAGATAACGAAATTTCATTAGATTCCCTTTCTCTCTGTTATAGATTAATTCTTAGTTCAAGAGCTTCATTACCCAGCACAAATGAAGCATCTTCAAAACTAGGAGGTCCCATTCTGCCACGAGCATCATTTGATGCACCCATTTTTTCAGCAGGAGGGCCATAGAATTTCATATCAAGTTCTCCATCACCATCTTCATCATGATAAACGGTAATGGCATAAGTACCTGGTTCAAGTGCTTCTATCGAAAAAAGAACTGCAAATGAGTCCACAGGTATTGTCTCTGTATACACTGCATATTCTGGTTCTTTCGGAAAACCCTGCTCCGAGTCAAATACTGCTAAAACCATGTAACCAGTTGCCTGATCCATACCAACCACTTGAACTTCAAGAAGTGGATTAGTACCTGTTGAAATAAGAAGCTGACAAATCAGCACTGCTAGCGTGTGAAACATTTTTTATCTCCTTCTGTAATGTGCGGAATTATTAATGAAATATTTTACTTGCCAAGATACAGTCTTTTAGCAAGGTTTTCTGGAAGTCCTGATTCAATTATAGCATTTGCTGCCAAGCGAACACTATATCTGACCCTAACATGCTGAAATGTTCCTTTTTCAGTATTCACAAGAAGATAAGCTGCCCTGGGATCACCGTCTCTTGGTTGGCCAACACTACCACAATTAATCAATGGCCAGTCTGCAAGATAACCATGTGATTTATCTGAGCAACCACCCCTTCTGTTCCACTGCATGCCAATATGAGTATGACCATAAAGTGAAACATATCTTCCAGCTTCCATAATCGCCTCATACGCTTCTGTTGTATTTAAAATATATGTCCATGAAGACGGACTTTTTATCGATGCATGGCTAAGTGAAATTCCATGATAAAATGTTTGAAGAGGTAATGTTTTAATCCAATCCAAATGGTGCTGTTTCAACTGAGTTCTGGTCCACTCAATGGCAGACCGACCGTCAGGATTAAAATGTGATACTCCAATCAAACCTGCAGCACCCTGATCGTGATTCCCAGTGATTACTTCATCACATACTTTTTTCACGAGATTCATGCATTCAGCTGGATGAGATCCATACCCTGTAATATCACCTAAACATATAGTTTTTTCAGCCTCGGTGCCTGCAGAATCTTCAAGAACAGCCTTAAGTGCCGTAAGGTTACTGTGTATATCACTTATTACTCTGATGAGCATATTTCTCTCCACCATTTAGTTTACAAGGACACAATCTCATATTCTTAAAATTGACAAAAATTGCCCTATTGTCAAGAACCAAAAGTATTCATCTTTCTTTCTATAAAGTGAAAAATGACTATATTATCCTGTATATTAATATGGAGGTTAAGTTATGAATGATACAAGACAATCGTTGAAATTCCTTCTTAAGCGGTTATTAATAGCATTGCCTCTTATTATTGTATTTATGTACTTGATGATACCTCTAAGGGATATTTCCTTTTTTGCTGCATTTCTGCTAGTTCCAGTTGGTCTTCTTTTGGCAAAACCACTAACAGAATTAATAGGAAGCGGAACAAGCTCAATACTTTTTCCAACCACAGCAGGTCGAGAAGTCAATTTAATGTTTAGCATAGCAGAATCAAGGGTTATGGAAACAAAATATGATGAAGCTCTGTACTTATACGAAGACATGATACCTAAAGATCCAGACAGGCTGGAAATTTATATACGAATTATAGATCTGGCTATATACAAAATGAAACGACCGGAAATTGCAAGAGAGGCACTTCGAAAAGGATTAACTAATTTAAAAGAAGCGGAAGAACGAATTATACTTGCAAAACATTTCAAAAGAATACAAGATTTATAAGCGCCCCGGTTATTCACCGGGGCATTTTTTGACTATTGCTCTCTTATCAGAATTCTATCTAATACACCATTAACAAAAGAACCGGTTTTACGGCCTTCAAACTCAATTGCTATTCTAACAGCTTCCTTGATAACAACAGGAGCAGGAATAGAAAGATATTTTTTTTCCGCAGTGGCTTGCTCTAGAATAAGTCTTGTTATGGGAGTAAGCCTACTCATTGACCAGTTCACCAATGAATTTTCGATGAGTGCATCAATATCTTCTCTGTTCTTAGTAACCGCTTTAGCTAATTCTTTGATCCATACTCTTGTATCCGGATCTGGAATTCTGGTGCTCATTTGCATTAATTCCATATTTTCAGTAATTGATTCACCGTTAACATCTGCAGCATAACGACACTGAAGAAGAAACTTTCTGCCTCTGGTTCTTAAACCCAAATTACTCCTCCGGATTATCTGAGTTCATGGCAGTAAAACCATGAATCTGCTCATAAAGACTAACCATTTCAAGTGCTGTCATTGCTGCGTCAAAACCTTTATTACCACTTTTGGTACCAGCTCGGTCTATAGCCTGATCTACTGTATCGGCAGTTACCATTCCGTAAATAACTGGTACTGAACCATTCATACCAGCCTGGGCGATACCTTTAGCATTCTCTGATGTTACATAATCAAAGTGAGGCGTTTCACCACGAATAATAGCACCAAGACATATAACAGCATCAAAAGCTCTGCTGTTAGCAAGATTGGCTGCAACAGATGGTATTTCCCAAGCTCCTGGAACCCAGAAGATGTCAATATCTTCTTCTTCTACTCCATGGCGAATCAGACAGTCCTGAGCGCCATCAAGAAGTCTGCCTGTGATAAAACTATTAAATCTGGAAATAACAATAGCTGTCTTCAAACCTTCGCCTTCAAGTTTTCCTTCATGTATCCAGGCCATTTCCATCAACTCCCTTCAGCAGATGCCCCATTCTATCCCTTTTGGTTCTAAGATAGAAACGATTCTCATCGGTAGGACATACTTCAATTCCAACCCGTTCTATTACCTCTAACCCATAACCGGAAAGACCAATTATTTTTTTAGGATTATTTGTCATTAATCTAATTTTAGTAAGACCCATATCACTAAGAATTTGAGCCCCTATGCCATAATCTCGAAGATCTGGTGCAAATCCCAATTCCACATTGGCATCCACTGTATCCATGCCTTTGTCTTGAAGATGATAAGCCTTGATCTTATTGGCGAGCCCAATACCCCGGCCTTCTTGGGCCATATACAAAATAACACCACAGCCTTCTTCAGTCACTCTTCTCATGGCTGCGTGAAGCTGACTTCCACAATCGCATCGTCTACTGGCGAACACATCACCGGTAAGACACTGAGAATGAACCCTTACAAGAATATTATCATTTTTTGTAATATCACCCTTATAAAGAGCCACATGGGTTTCACCATCAACCAAGCTTTCATAAACCTTAACATTAAATTCACCAAAATCTGTTGGTAGCTTTGCATCTGCCACACACTCTACAAGTATTTCATTTCTGTGACGATACTTGACCAATTCTTCAACCGAAGTAAGAAGGAGCCCGTGTTCTTCAGCAAAAACTTTTAACTGTGGAAGCCTTGCCATGGTTCCATCAGGATTCATTACCTCACAAATAACACCTGACGGGTGCAACCCTGCAAGTTTTGCCAAGTCAACTGCCGTTTCAGTATGGCCTATTCTTCGAAGAACACCACCATCACGGGCGGCAAGAGGAAAAATATGACCAGGCCTGCCAAGCTCTTCTGGTTTTGTTTTAGGATTAATTGCAACGGATATTGTTTTTGCTCTGTCTGCTGCGCTTATTCCAGTTGTTACTCCATCAATCGCATCAATACTTACTGTAAAAGCAGTTTCATGCAAAGAAGTATTCCGTGGAACCATCTCATGAAGATTTAATCTTGCAAGATGTTCTTTTTTCATTGCCAGACATATCAACCCTCGTGCGTGCAATGCCATAAAATTCACATGTTTTGCATCACAGAACTCTGCTGCAATGATAAGATCACCTTCATTTTCACGATTCTCGTCATCAACTACAATTATCATCTCGCCGCGTTTTATGGCAGCGATGGCTTCTTCAGCCCCTGCTAGATTGGTACTGTTCAAGGTACTCCCTCAGCGATTTATTAGACTGCACCGCCGATGCAGCCTGAGTTACATACTTACCTATAATATCGAACTCTAGATTAACTTTACTACCGGGTTTCCACCCACCAGCGGTGGTACTTTTTAAGGTTTCTGGTATAACTGCAACTGTGAAACTTCTATCAGTAAGATTAATCACAGTAAGACTTATACCCGACACCGTTACTGAACCCTTCTCCACAAGAAACAAACAAAACTCAACAGGAAAAGAAACTGTAATTTCGCCAAAAGCTGAAATTTTCTTTACTTTTGTTACAGTGCCCACTGTATCAATATGCCCTGTGACAAAATGACCGTGGAATCGACCATCTGCTGCCATTGATCTCTCTAGGTTAACAATTGAGCCAGAAACAGGTTTTACAGTTTTATTGAAGGTTTCTGGTGAAACATCAAAGAAAACATTTTTCTTCTGTATTGCAACAACGGTAAGACATGAACCGTTAACAGCCAGGCTGTCGCCAATGCTAAGTTGCAGATTTTCTTCAGTTTCAATCTGAAACCTGCCACTTGTACTTTTGACAATTCCTATACTCTCAATCAATCCTGTAAACAACTGAACCCTCCGTAAGTATATCTTCACCAGTTTTTTCCACTGTAACATTTTTCAATCGTAAAATGTTACCAATACTATCTATATTCAAATCTGCCAGCAGAGGAAATCCTTTGTTCCCAAGAACCGCCGGTGCTGTGAATATGCTTAACCTGTCAACTAGATGTTCTTTTAACAACGAAGCTGCTAGTGAACTACCTCCCTCGCAAAGAATTAAACCTAAACCAGCTTTGGCTGTGGCAGTAAAAAGGCTGTTCAGCGATTCAATTCCTGACCAAATTTCAACCGAATCTGGAATATCTCTTCTATTGTCTGTCACAACAATAGTTCTTCCTGAAGAGTTGAACATCTTTAGGTTTTTAGGCAAAGACCTTTTAGAAAGAACAATTCGAACAGGCATCTCTTCTTCAGTACAAGTTACACTTCTAACTGTCAGCTCAGGATCATCAGATACTGCAGTTCCACCACCAATAAGCACTGCGTGGCTTTCTCTTCTGAATTCGTGAACTCTTGTTCTAGATTCTTCCCCAGTTATCCATCGGCTTGAACCATCTGCAGCAGCGCTTCTGCCATCCAGTGTTCCTGCCATCTTCAAATGAACAAAACTTCTTCCTGTTTTTATGTAGTGTAAATATACTTCATTCAGTTTTTTTACTTCTTCACTTAAAAGGCCGGTTTCTACCTGAATTCCCCGACTGGTCAAAAACTCAATTCCCTTGCCAGCAACAAGAGGATTTGGATCTTCAAGACCAATAACCACCCTGCTTATACCAGCTTCAGCTATGGCAACAGCACAAGGAGGCGTTTTGCCAAAATGGCTACATGGTTCAAGGGTAACAACCATTGTGCAACCAGAAACAGAAATATCACCTGCATTGTCTAAAGCATTTTTTTCAGCATGAGCGCCACCATGAAAGGCATGAAAACCTTCTGAGATGATTTTTCCATCATCAGAAATTATCACCGCACCAACTCTGGGATTGGGAAAAACTTTTTTCCCACCACCCCAAGCAAGTGTAATGGCCCTTTCCATAACTATCTGTTCATGTTTACTGAACACACACTCCCCAATCTCCGAAAATTATATATAACCTATCCCTTGATAACCAATCTAACAAATAAGCAGATATAAGGTTAAGATACATACACTGTATACTTTTTAACCATTCTCTATAACTCACTAGCAATTTGAGCCATAGTTAAGGTTACTGCTTTTTCCACAAAAGCTATTATGTTCTTTTCTTTCGCCGTTACATCTCCGGCAAGCGAGATTACGTGTGGTTTAATTTCAAGGGGAAGTGCATCACCTGTTTGGATCTGACTTTCATGAGGAATTAAGAATTCTAAAAATGCTCCAATAACTAAAGTAGTATCATCATAACCGTAATGGTGCATGGTAATACAGAGTTGATATATTCTATTTTCCGCTAATTTTATTCGAAAAGTCATCCAACCTTTTGGGTAGTTTCTGTTAAAATAGTAGTTATGCTTGTGGGCATATTTAACTATCTGTTCATAATAACTATCTTGCCCTTCCTCCTTTACGAAAGAACATTGCTGAACAGTTATGTTGGCATTACCGTTAAGTTTGGATTTAAGTTGATTGGAGATTGATTTCAGCTGCTTGAAGCAAAAATCGAAAACACTATTTCTAGCCTCGATTAAATGACTTTCTCTATGAACAACAGTTTTCTTTTGCCAATTCTCTATCTTGTCTGAAAAAATATCTACTACTTCATCAAATGATGAGCTAGAAACCTCTTTTAGATTTAGAGCTTTTTCGATACATCTTTTTTGAACTTCAGCAAAACAATCTACTAACGGTTGAAATTCATTAACATCAGCCTTTTCAAGAGCATCAATATATTTAGCTCTAGCCTCTTCTCTTAGAACCGTAAAAGGAAACAAACGGTGTTTTATCAAAATCAAACTTGCAAGTAACCTAACAACACGACCGTTACCATCCTGAAATGGGTGAATTGTAGTGAATGCATGGTGAAACCAGGTGGCACAAATTAAAGGATGGACAGTTCTATCCTCTGCATCGTTGTAAAAGGAAACCAAATTCTCCATTTCACTCTGAACATGTTCAGGTGGGCAATACAAAACCTTAGTGCCATCTTCACGAGTTGGATTGTTATCATGAATTTTAAAAGTCCCTTTTCTTAGAACTATTTTAGTTCTATTACCAAACTGATCTCTTCCTTCAGCATATTCCTGATTGCGAGTTACAAGTGCATGAAGTTCTTTGATAAAACTAACTGTTAAATCTCTATTCTCTTTTACCACATCAAAGACAAAATCCACAGCATCAAGATGATCTGACAAATGAGAGAACAATTTTGAAACTGTGATATTTGTATCATTATGGCTAATATATAACTCAACAAAACCCTTTTTTATGAGAGTTTCAGTTATGCCTTTGTCGAGGTCATACATCCGTTCCACAATCCCAGTTTCAATGGCATGCTCGCGTTTAAGTTCTATAATAAATTCCTGATACTCTTTTGAGTTACTCTGAAGAATTTCTCTTCTTTTAAACCATGAAGGAGACAGATCATCAATTATAGAGGTATCACACTCAAGCCAATTTTCACTGAGCTCAATGTGTTGCCACAACCTATGTAATTTTTGTTCTGTCATTTCAACTCCAACTTAAATGAACATCAGCAATTGCTTCACAACAACTTATCTCTCAATGAAATTCCAATACTGTTTGAAATATCTTAATCCGTATATTCTTCAATCGAAAGTCTTCCAAGAACACCGTTAACCACATACTGTGCATCAAGGCTACCCTGAGCAAGAACAATATGGGTGCAATCTGCTATCTGCTGACCGAAAGTTGGATCAATTGCTACCCACTCTCCAACCCACACTGCTGGCCAGGCATGATAACCAAATCTGCCATTGTCCACATAAACTATACCAGCACATGTAACTGCAGGAATCCCAACAGCACGACACAAAGCCACTGTTAAAATGGTATGCTCGTTACAGTCACCACGAAGATTGTCTAACACATCAACCGCGGATGGCAGTGAAACTGTAGGTACATTTTCAACTTGCCTGTCTACAAATCTTGATATTCTTGTCACTGCATCCCAGGCATCTACTGCACCTTCAGTAAGGCTGTCTGCCACTGCTACAATAACCGGATCTGTACACTGAATCATTGCATCAGCCTCAAGAAAAGATACAAATTCATCGTCTGTTTCGGCCATTGGAAAACTCACTGGATTTTGTGGCACTATAGCTGTCACTGTAACTATTGAATTATCTGTTAATCTCTGAACACCCGGGTAATCCAATTCAAAATCGCTCCAATCAATATCACCTATCAAAAGCCAGCTTCTTTCACCTGTTCTTCTCGGGTCTCTGACTGTATTAGAGCTAACAGCATAAACTTCGTAAAGGTCACTGGTGGGAACAATGGCATCATTAGTATCAAGAGCTACTCTAGTAAGAATCATGCCCATGCCAGTTTCTTCCTCACGAACAATCTGACCTTCATAAACCCAAACAGTATTCCTCATGCCCTGTTGTGCAATAATAAGTCGAGCAGCTGGAACCATATCACCCATTAAAGAAACTTCTTCGATGGTTTCACAGGTAACAACAGCCTCAAATATCATGCCGGATGATGGATCAAATGCAGGGAATATTCTTTCATCCCCAGGGGACCATTCCATAGTTGCACTGGCAAGGTCCACGAAAGCAGGAAGATAGTCACCCTGAAATTCATTTGTGCTGACTATATCTCTGCCAGATGTGCTCATGGTTAACTCTACAGAATTCCCAGTTCGAACAGCATAAGCGTCAATAATGGAAGTGCCGTCGGACATGGTCATCGACAGCTGTCCAAGATCCATGTTTGTTCCTGTTCGGGCAGTAACATCCATGGAAACAGTTCGAGTGGTTCCCATAAGAAGAAGGTGCCATTCCATAGATTGTGTGATGAATAATGAATCACCCACAGTTTCAGTCCGCATGGTCATGTAACCCACATCTTCACCCTGAAGAGAAACTGCAAATTTTTGAAAATCAGCTGTTGCATAAGTATCATGAACTGAAGTAATGCTTTCAATTACCTGATTCTGATCATCAGCATCATTGCCGCTTTCAGATCCACATGCTAAAAAAACTAAAGCAACCATCAATGCTGGAAAAAGTAATTTAACTATTTTCATTTCAGTATCCTCTCTATTTCACACGCTATCCTGGCACCGGCACCACCATTCCATAGGGGAATAGAAGGGGCAACCACAGGTCTGTTTGTAATCTGTTTTTTTACTGCCGCTGGTATCTCAGCCGGGTTCGGACAGAGAATATTTGTACCAATGGTAATGGTAACCGGTCTCTCTGTATTTGGTCGTACTGTAACACAAGGAACCCCCATAACAGATGTTTCTTCCTGTACCCCACCAGAATCTGTAATCACCACTTCAGCCATTTGCTGATGTCGGATAAAAGACAGGTAATCCATAGGTTTCACCATGGTAAGGTTAGCAGGTACCCGATCTTGAAGATTCCAGCTCTGTATGTTTTTCAAAGTCCTTGGATGTGCAGGAAAAATCAGAGATAAGGGAGATAACTTTCCAAGAGCATCAAGAATCTTTCCTAAAAGTTCTCGATTATCAACATTGCCAGGGCGGTGCAAAGTAACAAGACCGAACTTGCCATCTGGCACTACTATATCAGAGGCCTGAGGAAGAAGCCTAAGAAGCGTATCTATCATTGGATTGCCAACCATTACAATAGACTCATCGGGACGACCTTCACGAAGAAGGTTTTCTCTGGCTTCTGAACTAGTAATTAAAAGCAAGTCACTTATTTGGTCCGTAAGCAATCTGTTTATTTCCTCTGGCATGGTTCTGTCAAAACTGCGAAGACCGGCTTCCACATGAACCGTTGGTGTTCCATATCTTACAGCAGTCAAAACACAAGCAAGTGTTGAATTCACATCACCTACCACTACCACAGCATCTGGTTTTCCCTGAAGGAATACAGGTTCATAGGCTTTCATGATATCAGCTGTTTGAACGGTGATCGTAGAGCTACCAACCCCCAGATTTATATCAGGTTTTGGCAATCCTAACTGATCAAAAAAACTACCAGACATTGCATAGTCATAATGCTGACCGGTATGAACAAGTCTTACTTTTTCTGAAAGCCCTCTGATTATAGAATCAACTTTCATAAAGTTTGGCCTTGCGCCACAGATTAGATCAATCATTAGCGCACTTCCAAATTTTCGAATTTATCTGTTCTTCTTTTGTGCCGACCGCCTTCAAATTCTTCTTTCAGAAAAACATCTACAATTTCAGAGGCCAGAAATAATCCGGTAAAACCACCAGCAAGAGTTAGCACATTAGCGTCGTTGTGTAGTCTGGCATAAGCAGCCATTTTAGGAAAAAGGCAGAGAGCTGCCCGGATTCCTTTAAACCTATTGGCAGCAATACTCATGCCAACCCCGGAATTACAAACAAGAATTCCTTTTTCAGCTTTTTCATCAATTACAGCCTGACAAAGAGCCTGGGCATAATCAGGATAATCAACTGACTCAGTGGAATGGGTACCCAAATCAAGAATTTTATGCCCTTGGGATTCCAGTAGATCCACCAGCTGTTTTTTCAGTGGAAAACCTGCATGATCGCTTGCTAGTGCTAGTCTCATTTTAAAATTACCTTCCCTGGTAAGCAGCAACCACTGCACTAAGAACTAAACTGCAAAGTTTACTCTCGGCGCTGTCTGCACGACTGGTGAGAACAACAGGATTTTTTGCACCCATTATTACAGCACCAAGTTCAGCATTAGCAAGGAAAATCAAACCCTTGTAAAGAACATTTGCCGCTTCAATATCAGGCATAAGAAGAACATCCGCGTGGCCTGCTACTTTGCTATCAATTTTTTTGATTTTCACAGCAACAGGGGAAACCGCCAGATCCAGAGCAAGAGGGCCGTGGAAAAGAATGTTTCCAAATTCGCCTGCATCAGCCATCTTCTGCATTTCTGCTGCTTCCATTGTGCAAGGCATTTTTTCGTAAGGAACTTCTTTTGCACAAACATAGGTACATTTCGGTACTTCAATCCCAAGCGCATTTGCCACAACAATGGCATTCTTAAGGATTTCTTTTTTCTGTTCAAGTGTTGGATTGATGTTCATTGCAGCATCAGTAACCACAAGCAATTTGTCATAAGCAGGAACATCAAAGGCAGCAACATGACTAAGTAAACCTTCTCCGCGAAGGCCGTGTTCTTTGTCCAAAAGAGCTTTCAGGAATGTACTGGTTGCAACAAGCCCTTTCATCAGCACCTGAGCTTCACCATTTTTTACAAGAGCAACACCTTTTACTGCGCTTTCCTTGTCATCAGCAGCATGAACTATTCTTACATTTGTTATGTCAAAATTAGCTTCTTTTGCCGCTTTTCTAATTCCCTCTTCTGGCCCCACAAGAATACATTCAACCATGCCTCCATCAACAGCTTCCTTAACGGCAGTAAGGGTTTCAACTTCATCGGCACGAACAACGGAAATAATACTTGATGGAAGATCTTTTGCATGTTTTTTCAACTGCTCTAAGGTACGAATGGACTCCATATTTGCTCCTTCATTGCACTGTTAATCAGCTATTTAAGTTACACTTTATTTTTACATTACAGGGCGTTCAACCCAAGCAGAAATATAGGTAAAGGTTATTTATGATGCCACATATATTCATGAGTTGACAAAGGCCTCGTACTCATTCAGATTTGACACATCTTTAAGTAAACTGATATTCTCACCCTAACACCCATGGAGGCTTATATGAAGCGCATTCCAGCTACAGAAATTAAAGCAACTATCGGCAAACATATGCTTGCTGACGGATATGATATGGCTCTAGACCTTCGCAAAAGTCATGGAAGATATATTCATGATGCTACAAATGGTAAAGAATATCTTGATTTATTCAGTTTCTTTGCCAGTGCTCCTCTTGGTTTCAACCACCCTTCAATGACCACACCAGAGTGGAAAAACTATGTTGCAGAAGTAGCTATCAACAAACCATCAAACAGTGATTTCTACACTGAAGAAATGGCCGTATTCGTTGAAACTTTTGCTAACACTGTTATTCCAGACAGCCACCCGTACCTTTTCTTTGTTTCTGGTGGCGCTCTTGCAGTCGAGAATGCTCTTAAAACAGCTTTTGACTGGAAAGTTAGAAAAAACATAAAAGCCGGTCGCGGTGATAAACTTGGCTCAAAAGTTATTCACTACAAAAAGGCCTTCCACGGAAGAACAGGTTACACCCTCAGTCTTACAAACACAGCCGACCCTCGTAAATACATGTATTTCCCACTTTTCGACTGGCCACGAGTAGACCCACCAGCCATGATTTTCCCTATTGAAGACAATCTTGAAGCTGTTAAAGCGGCTGAAAAAGCAAGCTTAGATCAGATCGATGCTGCTATTAAAGAACATGGTCATGATATTGCATGCCTTCTTATTGAACCTATTCAAGGAGAGGGTGGAGACAATCATTTCCGCGCCGAATACCTTCAGGCCCTAAGAGAAAGAGCCGACAAGCATGAATTCCTTCTTATCTTTGATGAAGTTCAAAGTGGAATGGGAATGACCGGAGAATGGTGGGCATGGCAGGCAATTGGTGTAGCTCCTGATGTATTCTGTTTCGGTAAAAAAGCTCAGGTTTGCGGTATTGCTTCCAATAGAAGAGTTGATGAAGTTGAAAACAATGTTTTCCACGAATCAAGTCGCATCAATTCCACATGGGGTGGCAACCTTGTAGATATGGTTCGTTGCACCAAATACATGGAAATAATGGTGGAAGAAAACATTCTTGAGAATGTAAGAGCCAGACATGACCAGGTCATTGAAGGGTTAGTAGCTCTTGCTGCTAAATTCCCTGGCAAAATAACAAACATCAGAGGCCGTGGTCTTATGATCGCTTTTGATATGGAAACCCCAGAGCTTCGCAATGAGTTGCTTGGAAAAATATTTAATAACGGCGCCATAATTCTTCCATGTGGACATGTTACCGTAAGATTCCGTCCACCAATGAATATTACAAAAGAAGAAATTGAAAAGGCAATGGTTATTATTGAAAAGTCACTCGCTGAACTTTTCTAAGAACTGCTTTCTTAAAAGGCCGTGGGTTCGCCCACGGCCTTTTTTCATATTTGGTTTAGTGTAAAGAAAAGAAATATCATAAAATAGAAAACCCCTGCTTTTACACAGGGGTTTATGAGTCTGTTTAAAAACTACTCGAAAGATGCGATTGATTTTTTGATTATTTCAACGCACTCCATGATCTGTTCTTCGGTGATTACCAGAGGAGGAGCAAAGCGTATAATATCACCGTGTGTTGGTTTTGCAAGAAGGCCGTTTTCAGCCATTTTTAAGCAAACATCCCATGCTACAATATCACCCTTAGGTTTGATGATAATAGCATTCAACAATCCACGACCTCTTACAAGTGTAATCATGTCAGAATCTATAGCTTCCAGCTCTTTCCTGAGAAGTTCTCCTAGATACATAGCCTTTTCAGCAAGCTTTTCGTCCCTAACAACTTCAAGAGCAGCCATTGCTACTTTTGCACCTACAGGGTTTCCACCAAAGGTTGATCCGTGCTGACCAGGCTTGATTAGAAGCATAATATCATCATTGGCAAAAACTGCGGAAACAGGGTACATGCCACCACTGATGGCTTTTCCAAGAATTAGAATATCAGGTTTTACTTCATCATAATCACAGGCAAGAAGTTTTCCTGTTCTTGCAATACCGGTCTGTACTTCGTCAGCAATAAAAAGAACATTGTTCTTTTTGCAAAGAGCCTGTGCGCCTTTAAGGTAACCATCTTCTGGCACATAAACACCGGCTTCACCCTGAATTGGCTCTACCATGAAACCTGCTACAGTTGGATCTTCCAGTGCTTTTTCAAGAGCATCAAGATCGTTGTAAGGTATCCTGATAAATCCAGGTGTAAATGGACCGTAATCTGCGTATGCATCAGGATCATTGGAGAATGAAACGATAGTGGTTGTTCTGCCGTGGAAGTTGTTTTCACAAACAATAATCTTTGCCTGATTTTTTTCAATCTTCTTGGTAAGATAAGCCCACTTACGACACAGCTTGATTGCAGTCTCAACGGCTTCAGCACCGGTATTCATGGGAAGAATCTTGTCAAAACCAAAATACTCTGTTGCAAATTTCTCGAACTCACCCAGTACATCATTATGGAAAGCACGACTTGTAAGGGCAAGTGTTTCAGCCTGATCAACCATTGCCTTCACTATTTTCGGATGGCAATGCCCTTGATTCACTGCTGAGTATGCAGAAAGAAAATCAAAATACTTCTTCCCCTCAACATCCCACACATAAACCCCTTGCCCTTTTGCAAGAACAACAGGAAGTGGATGGTAATTGTGGGCGCCGTACTTGTGCTCGAGTTCGATAGCTTTCTTGGAAGTCATCTTTTCCGTGCTCATGGTTTCGTCCTTTTTTTATCGGGTTCACCGTCAACACCAGGGAGGACCGCTAAAACTCCAGCGTTAGGCTGACGGGAAGTATCTTCCGGTTTGCAGAAAATGCTAAAGCAGTCTGATGTAAAACATGATGACAGGAATATATACTCTTAAACCAGAAGAGCCAGAGCTAAATCTAACAAACCCTCTATAAGTAAGGATTTTGTCTATTGAAGTTCAGTACTGCCTTGTTCTTTGGCTGAACGGATTCTTCCAGTGAACACTAAAAGTGCAATGATAAGAGCGCCCATGGTGGCAATGGTATAACTTGCCGTATGCATCCACAAGGCTGAAATGTATGCAGCATGACCCGACATGGGAATTGTTGTATACAATGGTTCTGAAAGACAAAGAGCCCCACTGCCTGTCAATCGATAACCCAGAATCCCAGCGACTGCTGAAGCTGTTCCAGAAATCACAAAAAGAAGTAATAGCGGTTTTATAAAAAACCTGAAATTTCTTTTTGGCCACTTACCTACTCTACCTACTATAGCAAAAAGAAGACCCATGCTCAGACCAACCCACCAGTTAGGGTGTATTCCCCAGGCGATACCCATAAGCGTAGGTGATGTTGACTCTATCAGCTTTATGTGGCCAATTGTAAAATATTCCAGACTCACCCGAGCAGAAACCTGATTGTGAGTTATACCAAAAACAATGGTAACAACCAGACAGAGCAAAATAATTTGTAAGATTTGTTTCATCAGCACCTTTCAGGTGATTTTTAACTTGAATGCAATTCCCTGAAAAGTTCACACTCTGTCAGTTTTTGTATTCCAAACCTGGTAAGAGCAAAGTCGTATTTTACCGGATCATCAAAAGATACTTTCTTAAAACCCTCGGTGATTTCCACTGCGGTTTTTGCATCAGCAGCTTTACGATTGGTAAAACCAAGCTTTATCCCGATCCTGTGCATGTGTACATCCACAGGCACAATAAGTTCAGAAGCCGAGATCATATCCCATCCCCCTGGATCTACTTCATCTTGTCTTACCATCCACCTCATGAACAGATGGAGTCTTTTGCATGCACTTCCACGGGAAGGCAAAGCAAGAAGATGGCCGGAAGATCCATCACATGATACCATTCTTGATACAATTTCCCTGGCAAATACATCAAGAGCTTCCAGATAGGGTTTATCTTTAAGCAAAATAGAAAAATAGTTACCAAGATTAACATATTCTTTTTGAAGAGAAGAAATGGAAGTTAGAAATGCCACCATGTCTTTGCCTTTGGTGAATCTGTGTTTGAATTCCTTCAAACCTGTTTTCATCTGGCGCAAATCACCTTTTTTCAAAAACAGTGACGGCGAATCTCCAAGAAGACCTAATACCTTTTCTGTACTTTTTAATATAAGATTAACTCTACCATAAGCTAAACCTGAAGCAACCAGACCCGCTATCTCCCTGTCTTCAATATTCTCATATCGATACAAAAATTCAAGAGGGTCCGGATGAACATATTCACGCTTATTATAAAAACAGTAGATATCCTCTAGCTGAGTTTCAAGTAAGGATATCTTTTTCATAAACTTCTATTCTTCCAGCTCTAAATCCATTTTCCGTGCTGATACTCCTTGAAGAACATTCAATTTTCTTTCAAGTTCGCAAAGCTTTTCATTGTCGCCAACCAGGTCAAGAAAAAGAAGACCATTTTCTGAACAGTCTTCTTGAACTCCTCCATGAATACCAAGTCTGGTCTTGATTAAACAACCCCAACCTGTAAGAACAGCCTGCACCTTCGCAGCAGCATCATGCCTGTGGCTGATTAAAACCACCATAACTGTTTTTGTCACAACTACACTCCTATTGTTCAGAAAAACTATCTTTGCCAACACCGCATACAGGACAAACCCAATCTGCAGGAATGTCTTCAAAAGATGTACCTGCTGCTATGCCACTATCAGGATCGCCCTGTTCAGGGTCATACACATATCCACAGACATCGCATACATACTTTTTCATAATTGTTTCCTTTTTCTTTTCTGTTTTATTCACAATTCCTTTAAAAGACGGAGCAGAAGCTGGTGTTTTTCCACACAAAACCTCTCGGTAGTATGTGTATGTCATTGGTATTCCATTGCCTACCATAATGCAATCAGTCATTTTGCCTATAAAAAGTGTGTGTGTATCTATCTCTACCGAACTTTCAATCTTAAGCTCAATACAAGCAACGGTATTCTCTGCTGGGCACGGGCAGCCTGATGGTGTGGTAATGTACTTAATATTTTTAAACTTATCAGTATCTCTACCGCTTTTAAAACCAAAATTGCCTATGAATGGAAGATCCGCTTCCTGGCTCAGAACTCCTATTGAAAGATACCCTGAATCTTTGATAAAATCATTAGTTAACTCACTGCGGTTAATAGAAACAGCTATTCTTACAGGGTCCGCAGTTATCTGAAAAACCGCATTGGCAATCTGAGCATTTACACGATCACCTGATTTTGAGCCTATTGTATAAAGACCGTAACTCAGGGTAAAAACAGGAGATATGTCTAAATTATCCTTCATTCACCGCACCTCTTCTTTAATTCCTTGGCAACTGTTACACCCAACTCTCTTGCCGTCTTAAGATCGTCATCACTGGGAACATAAACTACCTTAAGAGATGGTGCTGCAAGGGGAATTTTCATGTCTTCAAGGTATTTTTCCACATCTTTTACCGCTTCACCACTCCAACCATATGAGCCAAACACAGCCCCAATAAGGTTTTTGGGTTTTAATCCTTTAAGATATGTCAATACATCAGCAACCCTAGGAAACATCTGACCATTGATAGTTGGGCTACCTACAATAAGAGCTCCTGCATCAAGAACAGCTGTGGCAACATCACTTCGATGGCTGGATTCCAGAGGCATTACCCTGGCGGAAATACCCTCTGAGGCCAGACCGTCGCAAATAGCGTCTGCCATGTAACCTGTACTTTTCCACATTGTATCATATACAACAAGAGCTTTTAAGCTGCACTTCTGTATAGCCCATTTTTCCCACCGTTGAAGAATTCCGCTGATATCACTTCGCCAGATTGGTCCATGATCCGGGCAAAGAAGCTGTATGTCCAGATTCAACTCTGCCAGCTTTTTCATAAGACCCTTGACCATAGGTGAAAATGGAAGAAGAATGTTTGCGAAATACTTCTCTGCCTCCTCAAGAAGAACCTGAGATGGAATCTGATCATCATATCTTTCGGTACTGGCCAGGTGCATTCCAAAACCATCCTGAGAAAACATCATCTTCTCTGTATCAAGATAAGAGACCATACTATCAGGCCAATGGAGCATTCTGGTTTCAACAAATGTCATTGCAGACTCACCAAGTGATATGGTTTCGCCATTTTTAACTGCTGTGATCACATCATCATTAAAATAGAAATGTCTTGCAAGGGCCTTTTTCCCCATGGAAGAAGCAAACACCTTTTCAGGTTTTGCCATTTCAATTAAATCAGGAAGACATCCAGTATGATCCATTTCTGAGTGATTACTAATTATGTAATCTATTTTCTCTATAGGAATTACAGAGGAAATTCTTGCAAGCATTTCTTTCATAAACGGCTTTTTCACCGTATCAACAAGGGTAACTTTTTCATCAATAATCAAAAAGGCATTGTATGTGCTACCTCGACTGGTGAGGTATCCGTGAAAATCACGGACACCCCAATCAATCGCGCCGACCCAATAGACCTTATCTGTTATTTTTTCTGCTGTACACGGGCCCATTGCGTCTCCTTTTCAATTAACGGTTGGTGGGGTAAAGACCCTAGAACCGAGTTCTTTATCAATCATCAGAAGCCCGCCACCAGCTGAACCAGCCAGCTTGAACATTCTGATCACTTCACTTACAGATGCCTCTTCTTCAACCTGTTCAGCCACAAACCACTGAAGAAAATTATCAGACATAAAATCTTTCTCTTCACGAGCAAGGCCTACAAGGTCATTGATCGAGCTGGAAATAAACCTTTCATGATCTTGAGCACCATGAAAAGCATCTAACGGGCTTTTCCAGCTGAAAGCAGGTTTCTCTATAGAATCAAGAGAAACTCGCCCGCCTCTTTCATTAACATAATTCATGAACTTCTCTGCGTGAGAAAGCTCTTCAAGAACCTGAATGCGCATCCATGATGATGCACCTGAAAGATCCTCTGCAGCGAAATACATGGACATTGCCATGTACAGATAAGAAGAAAATATTTCCTTGTTAATCTGACTGTTCAGAGCATCCGACATTTTGTCACTTAGCATTTTATGATTTCCAAAGCCCGTGAACCGAGCAGTATTCTCTGGCAGTTACATTTTTTGCATCAATTGCAAAAACAGCCTCTGCAACATCACCAAAAGCTAAGTGTTTCCGATAAACAATTCCATCTGCTACAAGTTCGATCCATTCAATGTAATGAGCTTCTACCATTGGATGAGGAACAGAACCTACTGTTACTTTGAAACCACCTTCTACCTTTTCTACAACTGGAACATGTTTTTCTGTGGTAGAGTCTGCAGTTTTTTCTTCAAGCAGTTCCATGTCAGCATGACAACATACCAGCTGTCCAGGGCCATCATGAAGAACTTCTACAACAATACCGCATCTGTTACACTTGTAAACCTGTTTTCTTTCAGCCATGATAATCTCCTTATTGTTTACCAGTTTTCATTAACAATCATGAAATGAGCCTGAGGGTGATCACATGCAGGGCATTTTGCAGGAGCCTCAACGCCAACATGAACATATCCGCAATTCTGACAGAACCAAACAACCTGTTTCTCTTTTTTGAAAACCTGGTTAGTTTCAATGTTTTTCAACAAAGCAAGGAATCGCTTTTCGTGCTGTTTTTCTGCAATAGCGATACTTCTGAAAATAGCTGCAATTTTATTGAATCCTTCTTTTTCTGCTGTAACTGCAAATTCTGGATACATCTCTGTGTATTCAAAGTTTTCTCCACCAGCGGATCCCTTAAGATTCTCCACTGTTGTACCTATCATTCCTGCAGGGAAGCCAGCAGTAATTTCAAGTTCTCCACCTTCAAGAAGCTTGAAAAGTCTCTTGGCATGTTCTTTTTCCTGATTAGCTGTTTCAACAAATACATTCGCTACCTGAACAAAACCCTCTTTTTTTGCAACTGAAGCAAAATAGGTATAACGATTCCTAGCCTGAGATTCACCTGCAAAAGCCTTCATAATGTTAATCTCAGTCTTTGTTCCCTTAACACTCATTAAAATTCTCCTTTTCTTTTGTTTCTTTACAATATCTACACATACCTGTAAATGTAACACAAACTCCATCAACTGTGAAGCCCGAAGCATCTGAAGGTAAAATCCCTTGAAAATCAACTGCTGG
This sequence comes from Candidatus Sabulitectum sp., assembly GCA_029938555.1. Taxonomy (GTDB): domain Bacteria; phylum Fermentibacterota; class Fermentibacteria; order Fermentibacterales; family JCC-6; genus Sabulitectum. The sequence goes on from JAOZUR010000002.1 coordinate 22,321, forward strand.
AAAATCCAAATCTCGAACTTTGCCACAGATACTACATTGAATATGACAATGATTCTTAACATTATGATCATAATGAGCTTCTGAACCAGGACTTGTTATGGTAATTAAATCACCGTCATCAACAAGAACCCCGAGATTTCTATAAACAGTACCGAAACTAATACTCATGACTTCTTCTTTTGCCTTAAAGAATATTTCTTGAGCTGTAGGGTGACTGGCAAGCTCTTTTGCAGCATTCAACACTGCATTTTTCTGCTTTGATCCTCTTCTTGTTTTTTTCATCTTACGCCCTTCATAATTCATAATAGGAATCATTACTATTATAAACTTAAATTTCTTCTCGTCAACTACCTGTTTCACGTTAATATTTAAAGCGTTTTAAGATACGAACTAAAACCTTGGGTTACCCCTCTGCAAACCTCACTCATTTTGTGGACTGGAAAAATGAAACATTTTGAAACATATTGCTCACATGAATAAAATTGAAACTGCCAGAAATGATATATGTGAAATTGCCTCCCATCTTTCTAGAATGGGTTGGTCAGAAGCTAACGCAGGCAACATATCTATTCTTCTTCCAAGAGAAAATAGTTTTGACCCTGGTGAAAACCTTAATTCATATCACCTTCCAGAGCCGGTGCAGATTCTAGCAGGAAGAACCATTCTTATCACCGCCACTGGCAGTAGATTTCGCAGACTAAGCCGCGACAGCAAAACACAAATTATTCCAATATCGGTTTCGGAACGAGGAACGGCACTTCTTTGGCCATCTGACCTTCCTGCGCCCACCAGCGAAATAGGAACACATATTCAAGTTCATTCTTTAGCTCCGGATTTAGGCTGGAATACTTCAGCTATTGTTCATACTCACTCCACAAAAATGCTTGCTCTATCTTCAAGTGATATTCCAGGTGAAATATTACAGGAGGCGGTTGAAAGAGCTCACCCGGAAATATCTCTTCTTATGAAAAAAGGGCTGGCATTTCTAGATTTTGAGCCACCTGGAACATGGGAATTAGGTATTCAAACAAAAAATGCATTTTTAAATGCAAATGCTGTTGTGTGGCGAAAGCATGGTATTCTTGGTTTCGCAGGAGATGTGGAAATGGCCTGTGATTATGTGGAAATGACCGAAAAAGCAGCAGAGATTCTTCTTCTTGAAAAAAGTGCTTTTGGTAATTTTCTTGGGCTAAAAAACCGAGAATTGGCAGCTTTAAAAAACGAACCTTTATAGAAAATGTTATTTGTAGATCATAGTCATTCATTGGGGTCAATTGCTAGTTAAATTTGGAGGGGTTACATGAAAAAAATTATCGCTTTCAGTCTTCTTGGTTTGATTGCTGTTTTATCTAGTTGTGGAGATTCTGCAACAGAAATTACCGGCACTCTTCCTATTGTTACCGATGTTGCTATCGATACTCTGGCCAGCAAAGGCGACAGCATCTATGTCACTTGGACTGCCATTGATACCACCCTGGTAGATGGATATTTCCTGTGGACAAGGCCTACCATTGATGGCAACTGGACACTTGTTTCCACTTATGAAAGAAATGCAGGAATGGCTATTGCTAACACTTCTGCATTCTACGCTGTTATGGCTTTCAATGGAACTAACAATTCATCCGATATCAGTGTGTCAGCAAATACAAAAACTGATGCTATCTCTCAGATAAGAGAAATCTTTCAACTTAAGCCTGTAGGATTCAAAATAGATTTTGAAGGAGATTCACTTATTGCTGGTGATCCTTCTTCCCCTATATTCCAACAAGACTTTGTGGTTGCGATAAACTGGCTTGGTGAAAGATTCATTTTCCCAGGTACAGCAAACCCTGACATCTGGCCTGGAGGAGCAAGAACTAAAGTTTCTTCAATTCCAGGATTTGTTGCTCCAGCTCCGGAAGATTCAGTGAACTGGAACGATAGTATTTCATTCGGTGGCGAATTTTTCCTTGCCCTTGATAATGGATACTACTGCATGCTTAAAGCAACTCATACTTTCCCAGATACTGCTGCAATGTCTGATACAGTCGTTTTCAGCGGTCAGGTACAGCCAATTCTAGGAGTAAGAGTTTTTAACGAATAATTACAAATATTTACAAAAAAAGGGAGGCTGAATCTTCAGCCTCCCTTTTTTTGTAGTAGAACAAAAATTATGGAGTAAGTCTTTTAATATCTCTTGGAAACATGGTTGTAAGGCGAATGTTATCTACTCCTAATAATCTTGCTGTTATTCTTTCAAGCCCGATTGCAAGTCCACCATGGGGCGGAAGACCGTACTTATGAGCCTGAAGGTAACTTGCAAAATCATCAGGATTCAGCCCCATTGATTTCATTTTATCAATTTGCTCTTTATAATCGTTTATTCTCTGCCCACCTGTTGTGATTTCAAGCCCTCTAAAAAGAAGATCAAAACTTAACGTAGTGCCTGGATTCTCAGGATCATCTTTTGTATAAAATGGTCTCTTCTCAGTTGGGAAGTGGGTCACAAATACAAAATCACAATCCCAATTCTTTGCAGAATAGGTACAAAGCGCTCTTTCCTCTTCTGGCTCAAGGTCTGGTTCGTTGGAGTAGTCTTTTCCAGTGACCTTGCCTGCAATTTCATGTGCTTCCGCCAAGGTAACAACAGGAATGTCATCATTAATTTCAGGTATATCAGCATCAAGAAGAGCGATTTCAGGGGCACATGCTTCTTTTATGTGATCAAAACAGTACTTCAACAAAGCAGTTTCCATAAGCATCACATCACTATGATCTTTAACAAAGCCCATTTCAAAATCGAGAGAAGTGTATTCATTTATGTGTCTGCTGGTCTGATGTGGTTCAGCTCTGAAAACTGGACCAACTTCAAACACCCTTTCGTAAATACCAACACCCATCTGTTTGTAGAACTGAGGAGACTGAGCAAGATATGCCGGACGCCCGAAATAGTCTACTGTAAATATATTTGCTCCACCCTCGGCTCCAGCTACACCAATCTTGGGAGTGCGGATTTCAGTAAATCCCTGCCCTCTCAAAAAATCAGCAAAAGCTCTTGCAAAAGCTTCTGAAACTTTAAGCCTTGCTCTTTCCACAGGATGACGAAGGCTCAAAGGTCGAAGATCAAGATTAGTATCGATATGCAAATCAAGTATTTTCTTTGAAATATCAACAGGCGGATGTTCCGCCGGAATTGAAATAACTTTTATACTTTCAACTTGGATTTCAACATCATTGGGGTTTATGGATTTATCTTTGATTTTGGCTTTTTTTACCATACCGGTAATTTGAACAGACTGCTCTTCTGCCAAACCATCAATCAGTTCTTCGTTTCCATCTCTGCCTATAACACATTGAAGAAGACCGTCAAAACGACGAATAACTATAAAAGCCCCCCAACCCAGTCTTCGTATTCTCTGGATCATTCCATGGACAACCACCTGCTCGCCATCTTTTTTAGACAAATCAGCGGCAGTTAATAGCTTCTGGTCAACGGATGTTGATACTCTATACATTAATTATCTCCTGTATTCTGCTTAAACAATCTCAGCAGGCGATTTGGTGTACCTGTGAAAATAGCTATAGCATCTTTAATTGCCTTATCAAGTATTTCCAATCGCTGGAATATACCGGAAGAAATGTTTTCTATCTTGTTTGTCTTGTAACACAGTAATCTGTAATCATTTTGAATCTTTGAGGCGGAAGGCTGATAGAAAGTTCTAGATTTATTTCTCAAGGCTAACAACCCCTTCTCACCCAACTCCAACGCTTCTTCTTTTTCCATGCGAAAAGAAAATTTCAGCCTTTTAAGTGACCGTTCAAGAAACCTAATCTCCTCTTCAACATTAGAAATTGTTTTAATATTTCCACTCATGTTCAGGTTGCCTTATATTCTACAGTTAAAGATATAATATTTTACGGCATAATACAGTTACAAAGATAGCAAATAAACCCTGAGGAGGGAAGATGAGGATTCTTGCGGTAAATCCAGGTTCAACTTCAACAAAGATTTCCATTTTCGAAGACGAAAAAGAAGTCTGGGATCTTAAATTATCACACTCCCCTGAAGAACTTTCAAATTTTGGTGCTAACATTTTTGAGCAATACGGCTTCCGTCGTGATGTTATTGTTTCAGCCCTGAACCAAGCAAACTACCCTATAAGCAGTTTTGACGGATTTGTAGGAAGAGGAGGGCTTGTAAAGCCTATTCCAGGCGGCACATATCTTGTAGATGAGAAACTACTTAAAGATCTTGAAATCGGCATCCTAGGGCAGCATGCTTCGAACCTCGGAGGTCCAATTGCCGCCGAACTAGCAAAAACTGCCGGTTGTCAAGCTTATATTGTTGACCCTGTAGTTGTTGATGAAATGGAACCGATTGCCAGATATACAGGTAATCCACTTCTTTCTAGAAAAAGCATTTTTCATGCTCTTAACCAGAAAGCTGTAGCCAGAAAGGCAGCAGCAGAGCTGGGAAAAAGTTATGAGGATTCTAATTTTGTTGTAATCCATTTAGGCGGAGGCATTAGCGTAGGAGCCCACAGAAAAGGGCAGGTTGTTGATGTGAATAATGCTCTTGATGGTGACGGTCCATTCACTCCTGAACGCTCAGGGGGGTTACCTGCAGGCGATCTTGTTAAACTATGTTTCTCTGGGGAGTATACCCTTGCCGATATTAAAAAAATGATTAAAGGCCAAGGTGGTATTGTTGCCTATCTGGGAACAAATGATATGATGAAAGTTGAAGATGAAGTGAAAGCTGGCAATGCTGAATGGCTAGCCGTTTATCAGGCAATGGCTTATCAAATAGCAAAAGAAACAGGTGCAATGGCCGCTGTTCTCAACGGAGAAGTTGATGCCATAGTAGTTTCTGGTGGAATTGCCTATGATAAAAAATTCATCGGCTGGTTAAAAGAAAAAATCAGTTTCATATCACCTGTAATTGTCTATCCCGGTGAAATGGAAATGGAAGCTTTGGCTCTTGGAGCACTAAGAGTTCTTAATGGGCAGGAACAACCTAAAACATACAATCCAGAATAGTAGCGGAGGGAATTATTATGAGCAATTTGTTCAATGAAGCAAAAAAAGACTGGGAAGATAAAATTCTTTCAAAAGTTCTGGGAAGATTCCCAGAGCGAAGGGAAGAATTTGTTACAGGTTCTGGAAACTCTGTTGAAAGAGTTTATTTCCCTTCGAACCCAGACGAAAACTATACAAATCAATCTGGTTTCCCTGGTGAGTTTCCATATACCAGAGGTGTTCAGCCCACCATGTACCGTGGCCGTCTCTGGACAATGCGCCAGTATGCCGGTTTTGGTAGTGCTGTGGAATCAAACAAGCGTTACAAATTCCTTCTTGATGCTGGGCAAACCGGCCTTTCTGTGGCTTTTGATCTTCCCACACAGATAGGTTATGATTCAGATCATGCCCTTTGTGCCGGCGAAGTTGGTAAAGTTGGAGTGGCCATCGACAGTCTTGCAGACATGGAACTGTTGTTTAAAGATATCCCACTTGGCAAGGTTTCCACATCTATGACAATCAATGCTCCTGCCTCTGTTCTTCTTGCAATGTACATAGTAGTTGCAGAAAAACAGGGTGTTTCAAGCGATCAACTTCGAGGAACAATTCAAAATGATATTCTAAAAGAATACATGGCTCGTGGAACCTACATTTTCCCACCGAGACAATCAATGAGACTCATTACAGATATCTTTGGTTTCTGCAAAGAAAGCGTTCCCAAGTGGAATACTATCTCTATCAGTGGATATCACATACGCGAAGCAGGCAGCACTGCCGCTCAAGAAGTTGGGTTCACCATAGCTGATGGAATTGCTTATGTTGAAGCAGCCACAAAAGCCGGTCTAAATGTAGACGACTTTGCCCCAAGATTAAGCTTTTTCTTTAATGCACACAACGATCTACTGGAAGAAGTGGCTAAGTACCGTGCAGCAAGAAGAGTTTGGGCAAGAATTATGAAAGAAAGATTCGGAGCTACCAATCCCAAAAGTCTTATGCTCAGATTCCATACACAAACTGGTGGTTCCACACTCACAGCTCAACAACCAGATAACAACATAGTACGAGTAGCAATTCAAACCCTTGCTGCGGTTTTGGGTGGAACTCAGAGCCTGCACACCAACAGCCGTGATGAAGCCCTTGCCCTTCCCACACAAAAGGCTGTTACCATAGCACTTAGAACTCAGCAAATAGTTGCCCATGAAAGCGGAGTAGCAAATACAATTGACCCACTTGCAGGCAGTTACTTCGTGGAAAACCTTACTGATAAAATCGAAGAAGATGCTATGAATTACATAACAAATATCGATAGCATGGGTGGCATGGTAAAAGCAATTGAAGAAGGATACCCACAGCGTAAGATTCAGGATGCTGCTTACGACTATCAAAGAACAATAGAATCAGGTGACCGCGTAGTTGTAGGTGTAAATAAATTCACACAGGAAGAGCCTCCTCCAACAGGTCTGCTTCGGGTAGACCCTGCTGTTGAAGCTGCCCAACGGAAAAAACTAAGCACCGACAAGGCCTCAAGAGATAATAACAAGGTGAAAACCACACTGGCAGCTCTAAAATTAGCTGCCGATTCTGAAGATAATCTTATGCCGGCAATTATGGACTGTGTAAGATGTTATGGAACTCTTGGTGAAATCTGTGGCGTGCTTCGAGAACAATTTGGTGAGTATCAGCCCAAAACAGTTGTATAGCTTTTTATTCTTTACTAAGTTTGTAGTATTTTGTTGATGGTGGAAAGATATAGTCTTTCCACCACGGCTTGACATGATAACAAGAAGAAGGTTATTTTTACCATTGGTACTTTACTCTTAACTTCGGGAAGGAAATGTTATGAAATTTATTGCACTTATTTTGGTCGTTGCCGCTGCAGCATTTGCAGGTAATACCCAAGAAAATCACGGAGATTACACCGGTCTGACTTCAGGCCCTTCAGGTGGCGTTGGTGGTTGGGATTCACCTCAGGCTATTCTTTTTGACAATGGTCCTTTTGTTACTGGCGTTGGAACTGGTTCAGGTGGAGCTGATATCTCTGAGGAAAACACAGGAGAAACAACTTACGGCTGGGGTGTTCAGTATTCAGCAGGTAACATCATTGCTGATCAGTTTGTTATACCAACAGGTGAAACTTGGAATATTGAATCCATAACTGTTTTTGGATACCAGACAGGCTCAGGAACCACTTCTACTATTACCGGTGTTTATCTTGCTATCTACGACGATCCTCCAGATTCCGGTACTCTTGTTTACGGCGACGGCACAGTTAATCTTATGACTGCCACAGCTTGGACTAACTGTTTCAGAGTTGGTAATGGCCAGTCAACAAACAGCGATCGCCCAATCATGGCTAATACTTGTGACGTTACACCATTCTCACTTGGTGAAGGTGAATACTGGGTAACATGGCAGCTTGACGGATCCGCTGGTTCAGGTCCATGGGCTAACCCAATTACCATTACTGGCCAAGGCGACACAGGTGATGCAATTCAGTACACAACTAGTGGCGGTTGGGCACCAATCCCAATGGGTGGTACAGGAACTTCTGTTGGAATGCCGTTCATCCTTGAGGGAACTGGTGGTTCTGCACTTGAAAGAACAAGTTGGGCTGGAATTAAAACATCCTTCTAGTTCTCTGATTTTTTGTTAATAAGATGAGGCCGGTTACTCGGCCTCATCTTTTTTTGTAAACTACAACTGACAAAGAAATGAATCACAATCTCTACAAATTGAGGTATTTTTGTTTTATAGATACTTATTTATTATTGTTTTATTGATTTTCATATCCTGTGGCGGTGAAAAGGGTTCTCAGTGGCTTATGAAAACAAAAGAACAAACCATTACCGTAAATGAAGCTGGTGAAATCTGGAACAACTTAACACCTTCTACTAGAGCATCCTACCTTGCCAATATCAATACTGTTGGCACCTTTATTTCAACACTTGGCAAAGAAACAATAATATTTTCTGAAGTTAACAATACAAACTATCTTAACTCAATAGATATGGCAAACTTAAAAAATTGCTGGATCAGACATGCTTCGGTTAATGCTTTCAAAGACTCATTATCTTCTAGCTACCGTGATGAAATCACAAATACAGACATAACGAATTACCAACAACTTTTGGGTAAAATCGTATGGTATTCAGTAAACCATAATGAAACATTCGGCCCTGTTCGCTTGCCAGATCTTCCTTGGGATCTCGCTTTTGCCTTTGATACCATAACTGCAGGCACTTCAATAGAACTGGAAGGAATCGAGTATACACTAGACTCCAGCTCTACTTCAAGAAATTTATTGAATAACGAGATGCAACATGAAACAACCTTTGCAATATCAAACTTAACACAAAGCAGAGTTAACAGGCACCTAAACACCTTAAAAGCACCTTTACTGCAACAGTTATTCATAGATTCACTTTCGATTGAACTGTATACTAAACAAGATGCTTCACTGAATAATTCTACAACTCTTGCCTTTTGGCAAGATGATACAATATCCGCTGAAGAACTCAATGTAGCTTTGTCATTCATAACCCCGAAAATTTCAGCTTCTGTATCTTCATCTGACTGGGTGTATGCCGCCCTTATAAATCAGGCTGGCTTGTTCATTCTTGAAGATATCTATTCTAATCAATACCCTGCTGATTACACTAAAATCCAGTCACAGGCAAACGATTACGCCGTGGACATGGTTACAGATATGCTTTTTACAGAGAACATAACCAATACTATTATAATCACCGATTCTATGGTTGTTGAAGCCTACACAGAAATAACCTCAGCAGGTGAAACAAGGTCTTTTCAAAATATGGAACAATCATTAAGAGCTAACATTCTTATCCACTGCGAAGAACAAAGAACCATGGAATGGATATGCGAACTGGAAGAAAAGTGGGATCTTGAAATTAACAACAACATTCTTGGAGATATTCCCAGCGATCCAAGCCAATGGAGCAGTTTCTGAAACCATATCCGGTATTTCGCTTCTTCAGCTCATTCCCAAACTCATTCGATTTCCCATACACTCAACCCTCAAGTTTATCTGACTCAAGAACTTACTCGTAGTGGGTCCACATACGAAGAATCTTAACGGTATGCTCTTCATCAATCACTTGATATACGATTCTGTGCTGGATGTTGATTCTTCGAGAAATCGCACCGGTTAAATCACCGACCAGCTTCTCAAAAGGTGGCGGTGTTTGATAAGGATCCTTCGAGATGATGTCCAGTAAAACCAGCGCCTTTCTTTTAAGACCGGAACTGGCAAGCTTTTTCGCATCCTTTTTGGCCTGTTTGGTGTAGAGCAGGCGCCAGGCTACCAATCGAGCTCCTCTTCGCACGCCTCAATGGGAGTCTGCATTCCTTCTCTGATGGACTCCCTCATTCCAGGTATACCAAGAAGAAAAAGAGTCTCCTTAATTGCTCTCCAGTCATCCTCAGAAACTAGGACTGCAGAGTTCCTCTTACCGGAAATCTGAACAGGTTCGTGCGACAAAGCAACCTCATCAAGCAGTGTATATAGTTTTTTCCTTGCTTCGGTCACAGTAATGTTTGTCATATCTCAGCCTCCATCCGTACGGAATATCGTACGCTTATCTTCTCGTGTCAATGGCACAATTTTAGTGAGTATCTTAATCCAGTATTTGTCAATCTCATCTTTGAATAGGGAAGGATATTTATCGTCAGCAATCTGTTGATCTTTCGCCAATACAACGACTGCAAGGATTATCGGCGAATACGACTATACCGACAAATCCGAGCATACCGGGAAAATCTACTAAGGTTGTGCTGAATCATCATATTGTGTCTGAACCTTCTGCTCATTATCATTTCACCAATAAGTAGGGTTAATCACCCGGGTAAATACTCCTGTGATGCTTCGCAGAACCTCTGTCAATTCCCCTAGTACACTATACAGCTTAAACTTTCGCATCCTGCTGGCTCTCCAGAGCCCCAGTGGCGTTACTAGTTCAATTGCATAGCGGTGCTATGCGCATAAACCAGTGCCTTACTGGAACCCAGGATAGCTACGCATTATACCGATACATTAAGCTGTACAGTGTACTAGCAATTATGGACAATGCATTCATGACTCTGCTATGGGTACCTAAATCAAGTTGACTGCCGATACCAATAAGGTATATTAACTATACCATGCTATATGAATATGATATTCTGAAAAGTAAGAAGAACAAAGAGAAACACGGTATTGATTTTGAAGATGCTCAGGCTCTTTGGGATGATTCTGATTTGATTGAGATACCAGCGCGAACAGATGATGAATCACGATTTATGGTTATCGGTAAAATTGGCAAAGCAAACTGGTCTGGGATTATCACATACAGGAGCTCAAAGATTAGGATTATTTCTGTGCGTAGATCCCGAATTGAAGAGGTGATGTTATATGAAAGCTAAAGAGTTCGATAAGCAATTCGATAGTGGAGAAAATGTACTTGAGTATCTTGAACTCGCCAAGGCAAGACGGGTGGGGCAAGAACAAAAACGAGTAAATGTAGATTTCCCTGTATGGATGATCCACTCGCTTGATAAGGAAGCAAAAAGGCTTGGTATACCCAGGCAGTCCTTAATCAAGGTACTGATTGCCCAACATATAGAGCATACAAGAGTATAGTTAATTTAGGTCGTAAACAGCTTCGAGATTTTAGGGAAAAGAATAGCCCGGACAAATGGTTTTATATCCTCGTAGCCTTCTGTCAATTCCCCAGGCAATAATCAAACCGGTATTCTAGTGCACTATACAGCTTAAACTTTCGCATCTTGCTGGCTCTCCAGAGCCCCAGTGGCGTTACTAGTTCAATTGCATAGCGGTGCTATGCGCATAAACCAGTGCCTTACTGGAGCCCAGGATACCTGCGCATTATACCGATACATTAAACTGTACAGTGTACTATTCATGAAATAAGACAAATTCCGAATAGTACCAGCGAGCAAGCCCTTGTGATTGATGAAATTGAACATTATCATTCTCAGGTAGCACGAAAAGACACAAGATGACAAAGGCATGAACTTGTCGCAGTCGCTTGTGTACCAACCGGTTACTGTCATAACTGTGCAAGTTATGCCAAGCGTTCAGTCCATAAATAGCCTTTGGCTGATTTGGCTAATCTGTGGTTTCAGAATTGAATCGTAGTATCTCCATGGTGTGTAGTAGAATAGTAGATTTTTAACCTTCACGTTTCTTTCTACAAATTCAGCAACTCAAATGCCCACTCCTGGTACGGGGTGGCTTCGGTTAGGCGATCTATCGTTACATCAGCTCTTTCAATTCCCCGGACCGATCCGGACATTGCTCTGATGATGCTTCGCAAACCCTGGTTGATTCCCAAGACTAATCCAGGATATGTGGTGATTGAAACCATGAACTGTTTACTAATCCACCACCACCAGGTACATGGTCCCAATCAAACTACCAGGGTCAAGTTTCCACTCTCGCCGGAGATATCTTTCTAGTAGGGGCTGTGATTTCGCTATTCTTTCATCAATCTCAAAGCACAAATCGAGGCGGAATGAAATCGGGATGCCATGCTGATTCTAAAAACAAAATGAATCATAACAGAACTCTAAAATTCTGGGGTTGAATAAGGGCTCCCCAACAGATATACTTATGGCATAGAATACTTAGTGTTAGGCAGGAGAATGGTATGCTTTATTTTGAGTGGGATGAAAACAATGCCAGATGATCCAACAATCCTAAAAGAGTATGATTTTAGAGATGCAGTTAAGGGCAAATATTCTGCCAGATACTCCGAGGAAACTAAGGTTATTGTTATTTACAAAAGTGTCATGGCATATTTCCCCGATCACGATGCAGAAAATCAGGCTCTCAAATCTGTTATTTCAATAAATAAGCATGATATGACTATCGAACAACTTGCTTCTCACTGACCAAGATCACGCTGAAATCTATTCAGCAAACAAAGCCAGTAGAACATTCGGCTTCGTTACCAAGGATTTCTTTTTGCCAAAACAAGCTCTTTCTCGAATTTAACGGGTCAAATTCTGAGATGGGATGAATACTCTGGGTTTGTATAAATCAGTTCCCAACAGGGTTTAGCAAAAAAGAATTGAAGACAATGACTCTTCCCGCGCTTGCATTTATGGCTCGATTTATGCCTCGGCGTTGTGCTGCAAAGTTGTGTGCAATAAGAAAGCAGCTGAGCTTAATTCTGCAACGGACGCAGCGCAGCGGGGTGCGCTTCAAATCCTTAATCGTTAATTGAAAAATAAAAGTAAATGACATGTCACCCTTGCTAAGAAGTACACAAAAGTGTATACTTTCAAAAAGGAGGAAATATGACTACTGTATCGTTAAAGGAGTTAAGACCAAACTTACCTAAAATAGTTGAAGCTATCGACTCCAAGCTCGAGCGTTTTACTGTTACTAAGCGAGGACACCCAACTGTGGTTATGATGAGCATAGATGATTTTGAAGGATTAAACGAAACATTGAACATCTTAGCAGATAAATCTGGGCTTGAGCGCATTAAAAAAGGTATCAAAGAAGCTAAAGAAGGTAAAACAGTTTCTCTAAAGTCTATAAAGGAAAGTCTGGAGAATGTATGAGATAGAGTTAACTAAAACAGCTGAAAAGGAAATTGTTAAAATATTTAAATCTGACAAAAAATTAGCTCAGCGTATCATGAATGCCATTGAAGGTTTGGTTCAAAACCCACAAGCTGGAAAAGCTCTAAAAAATGTCTTAAAAGGAAATTATTCATACCGAGTTGGAGCATACAGAATTGTATACAGTTTTTCGCGAAAAAAATTGCTCATCTTTGTTATTGATATAGGACACAGAAGAGAAATCTATAAATAATTAAATTAAAAAAGACAATATTTCTTCACGTAAGGAATTAGCGGATATGGGAAAGGAACTTGAATTTACATTCAATTATCAGGCAAACACCCGCATGTACAATACTTTCTTTGCTCATCAGCTATTACATTGGGCAGGGAAAGTCAGCGGCAAGCAAGCAAAAGTTTACTTAAGACAGTAGCAAAAACCATTCTTAAGAACAAAACACATCGAGAGTTATTCGTGCAGAGTAAAATGAATGGCGTAATAAGGGTGTTCGAAGCGTGCCTTCTTTTATATTTAACGAGAAACATTCTATTTCAGGGGCATAATCTCCAGAACATTTTGAACAGTTGATAAAATGAATAATCCTTAGAAATATGAATTGATTATTACAAAAACAAACCGAATAGAACAAATTTAGCTGAACCTGAATCTGCTATTAAACAAACTCAGGCCAGCACACTTAGATAAGTCTATTCTGTAAAATAGCTGGTGCAAATCACCTGAACACATAAAAGCGAGTGTACTATTCTAAAGTTCTTTGTCTTCAATTGAGTTAAGCCATCTTGAAACAGGCTCCATTATTTTTTCAATTGTTCCGTCAGTGAAAGGGTTGCTTAACCCCGCTGATTTCACAAGTTCTGAGAATGATAGGCTTCCCCCCAGGTTGCACAAATGCAGGTAATCTCCCCAGGCTTTGCCTCTATCAATTCTGCTTTTTCCCCAAAACTCCATAGCACACACCTGTGCTAAAGTGTAATCGATATAGTAGAAAGGATCCTGGAAAATGTGCCCCTGTCTGAGCCAAAAACCGCCCTGTTCAAGGAAACTGTTTTTTTCATATTCTCTGTGTGGAAGGTACTTCTTTTCTATTTTTCTCCACTGGGCTCTTCGTTCTACCGGAGATACTTCAGGATTTTCATAAACCCAATGCTGGAACTCATCAACAGCAACACCGTATGGTATAAAAAGAACAGCACCAGCGAGATGGGTAAACTTGTATTTTTTTTCATCTTCAATAAAAAAGTTTTTCATCCAGGGCCAACTGAAAAATTCCATACTCATAGAGTGAATTTCACATGCTTCATATGTAGGCCAGTAATATTCGGGCACCTGAAAATGCCTTGAACGATAACACTGAAAAGCATGTCCTGCTTCATGAGTCATCACATCAACATCACCACTTGTACCGTTAAAGTTAGAGAAAATGAATGGAGATTTTTCATCGGGAATATAGGTACAGTAACCTCCCCCGGCTTTTCCTTTTCTTGTTACAAGATCAGTAAGTTCATTCTCAAGCATGAAGTTAAAAAACTCACCTGTCTCTGAAGACATCTCGTTGTACATCACTCTGCCATTTTCTCTTATCCATTCAGGATCCCCCTTCGGCACAGCATTACCCGACAGGAATTTAAAACTCTCATCATGAAATTGCAATACATCAAGACCTAACCTTGAAGCCTGCCTTTCCCGCAACTTTGTTGCAAGTGGGACTAAGCTCTCATGCACCTGTTTGCGATAGGTAGCAACCATATTTGCATCATAATCCGATCTACCTAATCTTGCATAAGCAAGAGAAATAAAATTTTTAAACTCAAGTTTCAAGGCAATCTTATGGCGTAGGTGTACAAGCTTATCATAGATGTCATCAAATTTATCGCAATTCGCTTCATAAAAACCACTTACAGCAGTAACGGCCGCAAGCCTGATATCTCTGTCAGGGGATTCCACGAATGGCTGCATCTGGGAAAGATTTCTTTCCTCCCCCTGAAACTGAATAGCAGCACTTGCTTTCAGCTTAACATAACTGCTAGAAAGTTTATTCTCTTCTTGTAAATCTGTAAACACTTCTGGACTATATGTTTTCATCTGCAACTCTGCTAACTGAAACAACTGAGTTCCCCACTTATCTTCCAGTAAACTCCTGAACGGAGATGCTAAAAGAGCTGCATAGAACTCACTCTTCAGCTCCTCATATACTGGAGAAAGCTGGTCGAGCGCATCATTTTCTTTATCATAAAACTCATTACCAGTATCAAGATCGTGTCTTATCTGCCCAACCACAACCATTGTCTCGAATGCATTGCGTTCTTTGTTAATTTCAGCCATTAAGCTATTCTGCTCATCAGCAGATTCCGCTACTGAAAAGCGTTCAATAAGTCCTCGAAGAGTTTCGCTAAATCTATCACCATCTGGCCTTTTGTACTCAAACTGACTAAACTTTTTCATCTTTACTCCTGATTTGTATGGATGTTATTGTTAGCACAATTATATGCAAGCTGCCCAGACCAGAAAACCCTAATCATGCCAAACAACAAAAACTGCTCAACCACAGCCGTTCTAGCGGGAGCCCTTGGTTTTGAGAACTTTGAAAAAATTGAACAACTGAACGAAACAATTCTGACTACGTACGGAATTCAGCCCATGCTTTGCCACAGAGAGAGTGGAGAGCGTTTGGCATCAAAAATACGAGAATTGCATGCACTAAAAAGAATGTAAAGTAACTAAGTTTATCTATATCTGATCAAGCAGACTACTGACTAAAAAAGTCAGTAGTCTGCTTGTTTTTTATTTGATTACGCAGAGTTTTTCGGCAACAGTAATACCTTGATCTTCTGCTCTTACCAGATATACACCTGATTGAAGACCGGTTACGGTTTCACTTTGTGAACCGGATGCAACTTCACGACCGGTCATGTCATGCACTGTGAAAACTCCTGAAGTGGAGATGGTTACAGCTCCCATTGCAGGATTTGCACTGAAATAAATAGCAGGTGGTGCTGGTGTTGATGATTCTTCTTCAATGCCAAGCATGTGCATGGCTGGCATTATTGTTGGATCGCCAAGAATAACCATACCTAAATGCCAGTACTGCTCTGAAGGGCTAAAACCACCGGCAATAATGTAATTCCACCACGCCTGATAAGCCTCTCCAAAACTATCACCATCACCGAGTGGTGAGTAAAACTGAGCAAATTGTAACATTGCTCCACTTTTTGTACTGCCTACAGCAGCAAGACCCATGTCTGTTCCAAAAACATAAGCAGCTCCCATACACCAGTTTCCTGTAAAACGGGCATTTGAACAGGCAAACAAATTATAGAACCTTGATGGAGGTTGATCAGTCCAGATATGACCTGCTGTGGTGCTTGGCCCGGGACTCCACTGATGCATAGTTACACCGGAATGAACAAAAGGACTAATCCATGTATAACCCTCTTGAAGCCTGTTCTCTCTGTAGTCTGTTCCATTGGTTGCGCTGGTTGGCAAATTCACAAGCTCAACATCATCATAAAGATTTTCCATTGCGACTTTGTATGAATTACCCCAACCTGCCCAATCATCATCAACATAACAAAGAGCATGTGGGTCAGGATCACCTTCTAATCGCCACTGGTGAAGCCTAATGAGATAAGCTTCAATCAAGTCGTATTCATCACCTAACGGTAAAACACTTGTAACAATTCTACCTGTGTAAATTTCTGGAAACAAATCACCGCTCCAGCCGTCATAAATACTATCCTGACCAGCAGTACCGATTCCCGGGTAACCAATCCAATTATCTTCCCATGTTCCATCAAGATCCATATAGAAATAATCACTTGGGAACGTTTCATTACTTCTTGATTTATTATCAACTGTGCAAGACCAAGGGGCTGGGATATCTCCCACAAAAACAACACCCTCGAGACCATCTGCGTACAAATCTGTAAGCCATGCTCTTATTTCAACAGGATCTGCATAGGTAATTTCCACAGCAGCACTGGTATTTCCATCACTTTGAATATCAACAAGCCACTGATCAATAAGAGCAGAATCAAGGCTATCTGACATGTGTTCTTCCATAACAACAAGAAACTGGGTTCCTCTTACTTCACCACTAACTGGAACAACCTTCAGTTCTACAAACTCAGGTTGCTCAGCTCTGTATTCGGCATAAGTACCAGGATCATAATCTAGATCAAGGTTTCTGGTTATGGGTGTTTCATCATAAACACCGGCAATTAACAAAAGAATCAGAAAAGTCATAAGACACTCCTATCGTAAGTACTGGGCCAGATCCAGAACCCTAATGGCAAAATTCATAGCAGGATAAAGAATTCTGGAAATAACACCTAGAAAAAGAAGACCAAACACAATGAACATACCAAATCTTT
>JAOZUR010000002.1:39400-73046 GCA_029938555.1 Candidatus Sabulitectum sp.
CTGGAAATAACACCTAGAAAAAGAAGACCAAACACAATGAACATACCAAATCTTTCAAGCTTCATATAATTCCACAAGGTTTTACCCTTCAAGAAATTAGCAACAATTCTGCTACCATCAAGAGGTGGAATGGGAATCAGGTTGAAAACCATGAGCATTACATTTATTACTGCTACATAAGCAAATGTTTTAGATAAAAAATCTGGTAAAAATGCTCCTGTTAAAAAAAGTAAAAGGCTAAGTATAAGTGCAATAAGAAGATTGGTTGCTGGGCCAGCCATTGCAACCAGCATCATTCCTTTTTTGGGGTCTCGAAAGTAGGCAGGATTTACTGGAACTGGTTTTGCCCATGCAAAAAGAAATCTGCTTCCAGACATAATTAGTATTGCTGGAAGAATGATAGTACCAAACAAATCAACATGTACTATGGGGTTAAAAGATAGTCTTCCAGCACGGGAAGCAGTGGGGTCACCCAGTTTGAATGCAGTAAATCCATGGGCAATCTCATGACATACCACGCTGAAAAAAACCATAACAAGAACAAGAGGCATTTCCATTAACATATTTTGTTATCTCCTTCTACCGGCTAATAATAGCCATAACATCTGCCCGATGGAGGCAAGAGCACTGGCAACATAAGTAAGGGCAGCAGCAGTTAGAACTTTTTTTACCCCAGCAACATCAGAAGGGGGAAAACCCCTTTCCTTCTCAAGCCAATTTACAGCCCTTGCGCTTGCATTGAACTCTACTGGCAGTGTAACTAGTTGAAAAAGAAGAGCTGCACCATAAAGAGCAATGCCAACATAAATAAGATTTGTCATTTTAAAGAAAAAACCACCAATTAACAGTGGAAACAACATTTGACTACCAAGATTGGCCACTGGAACAAGTGCTGTTCTAAACTTCAAAGGCGAATAACCCATGGCGTGTTGCACAGCATGACCAGCCTCGTGGGCGGCAATACCTATAGCAGCAACAGAATCACTACCGTAAACAGCACTGGATAAACGAAGAGTGGTAGACCGAGTATCATAATGATCAGTAAGTTTACCCTGCACCTGTTCTACACCAACATTTGCAAGTCCATAATTATCAAGAATACTTCTAGCCATGGAAGCCCCTGTAAGCCCGAGACCATTCCGTACCCTGCTGTATTTGTTAAATGTAGAATTGACCCTGGAGCGGGCAATCATACCAAGAATAAAAGCTGCAATAATAATTACTGTTCCAAAATTCATATCGTACATCATTGATAAAAACATCTACTCCACCTTTCTTGTAACAATCCGATATGCAATTCTGTTTCCAGAGCTATTTCCCTTAATGTCTTAAACATAACTAAATCAGTATCAAGCTCGTATCACTTTTGTGCCAAGTCGGCACATGTAATACAAGTTCTACTGAGAGAAGTTCTGTATAAAACCTTTTCGACGGGTTTTTCAAGTGCAGGCAGATCTCTTACATGAAGAGCAAGTCTGAAAGTACTGTTCATGGAAAAAGCCACAGGGCCGGTTGAAGCCCAAAAAACACTGCACATTCTTTTCCACAAAGTGCGGGTGGCAAAAACCACAGGCGGAATCCTCATTCTTGTTTCATCAGGAAATTGAATAAACCATCTGTACTCGATCCATTTAAATGGGAACTCCTTAAGAGCTTGAGTTGTTCCCTGGCTGTAAAGCCATGCAGGAGCCGTAAACCCAGATGGAGCTTCGCCAAGAACATCAGACATTATCTTATAACCTTCAGCTATTCTTACTCTGGCTTCGTCCTGCGAAAGTGAAAGAAACTCACCCTCACCCTTTGTAAAAAGCTTACCCTCGATGGAAAACTTTTCATTCATATCAAGATGGTACAGACCATGCTGGGCAATTTCAACCCCAGCTTCATTTAACCCACGAAGCCATGAACAAAATTCAGGATGTTTATCAATCCTGCCGTGGGAATGAAAATCAGGAACAACCAACATTGTAAAATTGGAACCGGTTCTTTTCATTATCATATCTGTCAACTGCCTGGAACGATTAAACATCACAGGCGTAACATCGTGAAGAGATACCAGTACCTTTTTCACTACTTTATTGTGTCTCCTGGTTTTGCATCTGCTCCTGGTTCAAGCAAAAAGACCCCAGATTCACCGTCACTGGCCATAAGCATGCCATGACTCATAACTCCACAAAGTTTCGCCGGTTTCAAATTACACACAACAGCTACCAGACGACCTTCAAGCTCTTCTTTTGAATAATGGTTTTTCATTCCAGCTACCACTGTTCTAACCCTGTCACCTGTATCGACCTCAATCTTATAAAGCTTTTTTGCTTTCTTGATATCATCAACAGAAAGAATTTTACCCACCTTGAACTCAATCTTCATAAAAGTCTCAAAATCAACTTCAGGGGTTTCTTCCATTTTTTCTTCCTGGATTACTACTTCTGCTTTATCCATAATTTTTTCAAAACCATCTTCCAGTTTTTTGAATAATATTTCTGTTTCTGCAAATTGATGACCTGGTTTAAGAAGAACCGTACCTGCGTCAGACCATTTAAGTTCAGGCAGAACCAGCATTCTTCGAATCTTTTCAGTAGAGAAAGGAATAAATGGCTCAAAAACAACAGCCAATGAAGCGCATAGATTCAAACAGGAACTAACTGTTCGAGCACACTCTTCTTTGTCTGTTTTGAATGATTTCCATGGTTTGGCAGAATCAAAATATCTGTTTCCCTCTCGGGCAAGCTCCATTGCAATACTAATAGCTTTTTTGAATTTGAAAGAATCTATCAAAAAAGCCATCTCTTCAGATGCTTTTTTAGCTTTATTTAAAAGGTCCATATCCAGTTCACCATCAGGAACTTTTCCCTCAAACTTGCTTGCTGTGAATTTCAATGTTCTATTAATAAAATTACCTAAAACATCAGCAAGTTCATTGTTTCTTGACTGGTACTCTAACCATGAAAAATCTGAATCTCTGTTCTCTGGGGCGTTTACTGCAAGGGCATAACGCATTGGATCTGGATCAAAATGTTTAAGATAATCACCTAGACCGATACCAGTACCCTTGCTGGTAGAAAACTTCTGACCATAAATATTTAGGAACTCATTGGCTGGTACATTCCACGGAAGAGTATAGTTCCCAAGACCATGCAACAATGAAGGTTCAATTATGCAGTGAAAAACAATGTTGTCTTTCCCTATGAATTGAACAAGCTTTGTATCAGGATCCTGCCAGTATTTTTTCCACTCATTCGAATCTTTTCCAGCTTTTGCAAAGAATTCTTTTGTACTGCTTATGTAACCAAGAACAGCCTCAAACCAGACATACAAAACCTTACCTTTTGCCTCTTCAAGTGGCACAGGTACACCCCAGGATATATCCCTAGTGATTGCCCTTTCTCTTAAGCCATCTCCCAGCCAACTATTACAGTACTTTAATACATTTGGTTTCCAGTCGGACTGACCTCCCAACCACCCTTCAAGCCATTCCTGAAAATGATCAAGAAGCAAGAACCAGTGTCTGGTATCTCTTGTTTCCGGAGTTGATCCACATATACCACATTGGGGATTTTTCAATTCAAAAGGTTCTGTCCATGTTCCACAGCTCTCGCACTGGTCTCCCCTAGCTTCATCGGAGCCGCATTTAGGGCAGGTTCCATTGATATATCTGTCAGGTAGATATCTGTTGCAATTTGGGCAATAAAGTTGTTTCATATCACGAGGAACAATATGGCCCTTTTCCAGTAATTCAAGAAAAACACTTTGGGCAAATTTTTTATGTTCCGGTTGGGTAGTTCTTGAGAAATTATCAAAGCTAATACCAAATCTCTTAAAATCTTCTGTAATAATCGAATGGAATTTATCAACAACCTGCATGGGTGTAATGCCCATTTTTTCTGCAGTGATTGTAATTGGAACTCCATGCTCATCGGTACCCGAGCAAAAGAGTATATCATGTTCATTCATTCGTTTGTATCTTGTATAGATGTCTGCCGGAAGATAAGCACCAGCCAGATGCCCAAGATGCAAAGGGCCATTTGCATAAGGAAGCGCGCTTGTTACCATATATCTAGACATCGTTGGTCCTCTCTTCTTTTTTGCTGCTTTTTCTTCTATATCTGCCTCTACCTCGGTTCCGATTCTTCCTAACAGGTTTTTCCGAGTCCCCACCTATTTCTTCTTTTTCTGGTGGCGTTTTCTCCACTATTTTTTGCTCTGTGGGTTTTCGTGTGGACTTATACCTATCATGTTTAGGCTTCGGTTTTGGCTTCGGTTTTGGCTTCTGGTTTAGCTTTGGTCTTGGCTTTGGTCTTGGCTTTGGTTTTACTTTTGGTTTCAGCCCAGATTGTGTGCTTGAACATGTTTTGCATTTTTTATCTAGACAAGCGGGCTTAGGCAAAAAGGTCATAGCCTTTCTTCTGTGATAATCTTCAATGGACATAACTTCGATTTCTTCAGTATCTTCCCATCGAATACTAACCTCTTCCTTGAAAATATTCACCTCTTTAACAGAGGCTTGTAATCCATTAACTTTAAGATTTAACCCTGCTCGGGGATAAGTTTTTGATGCTTTATGGTAAAACTCGGTTTCAAACTCCAGACAGCACATAAGACGGCTGCATGCACCCGACACCTTGGAGGGATTAGGAGATAAATGCTGATCCCGCACGGACTTTAGAGTAACTGATTTAAATTCATTGAGGAAACCTGAACAACACAATTGCCTTCCGCAAATCCCCACACCGTCTTTGTACTTGGCATCATCTCTGACTCCTATCTGGCGCATTTCTATTCTTGCTCTGAATGCTGAAGCCATATCTCGAACCAGACCTCTAAAATCTGTTCTTTGATCAGCTGTGAAAAAAATCCTGATCCGTCTTCTATCCAATTGAGATTCGCAATCAGTTAGTCGCATATCAAGATTTCTTACTTTCACTCGGCTCTCACAATATTCAAGTACTTCTTTCTCGAATTCCACATTAGCTCCGTGGTTCTCAATATCTGTAGCTGTGGCTATTCTGAGGAAAAAGCCTTCTATCCTGTCGGACTCTATTTCTTCAGCTGGCAATTTATCCACTACTCTGCCAATGTCCTCGCCACGATCCACAGAGACAACAGTCATGTCCCCCATTTGAACAGGGTACTCAGTATTATTAGCAAACATTAATAATCGCCTGGACTTAAATGAAAGCTGTAGTATTTCCAGTGGTTGTTTTTCCATATTCTAAATGTCCTTATTATTATATTTAAATGTCATATTCTGGAACCAACCATTGCAGCGGAGAATGCCATTGAAGGTGATACATTTGCATTCAATCTTTGCTGACAAATGCAAAATAGTTTTTCCATCCGCTGACATGTTTCATCATCAACTCCTAATATCACAGGAACCGTTTCTCTGGTTAATGGCTTAGCTCCAGTTAAACTCCTTCTATAATCATGTATCAGGTAAATCATATCTTGGCAAAGAGTTATAACACCATCTCTGCCCAGTTTTCTTGCTCTAATTTCCGCATAGGCGGCAATTTCCATATCTCCAAGAGTTCTATCAAATATTTGCTCAAAAATTTCTTCCACCTGGTTTTGTACTTTTTTCTTTTTTTTGTTAAGCATAAGTGCTCTACCCGGGCTTCCATCTGCACTCAATGTCAGTTTTGATGCTTCCTCTCGGGAAACACCTGTTCTTTCCATAAGAACTTCCTCTACCATGGCTGCTGTCAGCCTACCAAATCTTACAGTATGAGCTCTGGATCTTACTGTGGGAAGCATTCCGGAAATTCTTGAAGTAATCAAAATAATAAGAGTACCATCTGGAGGCTCTTCCAGTGTTTTCAGAATTGCGTTAGCCGCCTCTTTCCTGAACCTGTGTGCGTCATAAATGATCTCTACATAACCGTAACCCTCATAAGACTTACGCGACAGCCTATGTATCATTTCCCTCATCTGATTAATAGATATGTATGTATTGCCTGGAATTCTAAGTGGGGTAATGCCATCCTTAACTCTTGCCTTGAATAAACTAACCTTTTCCTCATCTTTTGTGGTTTTCATTTGAGGAATAGTTATTCTTACGTCTGGATGATTTAGTGCATCAATCTGTAAACACTGCTTGCAGAAACCACAAAAACCTTGTGGTACTTCAGGGCAAATTCTGGCTTTGGCCATATCAAGAGCCGCAGTCAATCTGCCACTACCATGGCCCCCTGCAAGAATATACGCATGAGCAAGCCTTTGGCTTTCAACGGCAGACAGAAGAATAGCTTTTGCCTGTTCTTGCCCTTTCAATGACGAAAACATTCTCATCTTTACTCCAGATATTCGAGAGGATTAACCGGCTGGCCAGCTCGACGTATTTCAAGGTAACATCCAGACCTTCCCCCAGGAAGAGAACCGGTCAAACCGAGAAAAGATCCTTCCTCAACGCTTTCACCTCGACTGGTTTCCAAACTTCCAAGATGGGCATAAACACTATAATAACCATCCAAATGATCAAGAACTACCATCCTGCCCAGATTAAGAAATTCTCTGGCATAAATAATCTCACCAGGTCCAATGGCTGTTACCCTGGCAGAGTTACCAGCAACTGCAATTGAAATTCCATCACTAATAGTTTCAGTTCCATATACCATATCCTGATCAATCCCAAAACTCCTGATTACATTACCTGTTACAGGCCACCTCACAGCACCTCTATTAACAATCAGAAATGCTGAAGATGAAACATCATCAGATGGAATTGAAGCTGTGGACACACTGGTTCTTAAAGAAGTAACAAAGGAAGAAAGCTGTTGCCTTTGCTGTTCCATAGCCTCTGCAGAATCTCGCGCAGCAGTTATCTGGTTTTCAAGGCTCTGCCTTAATACTGTCTGTCTTTCTTCTTCACGATAAATTCGCTCTTGAGCAGCCTCCATCTGAATCCGCAATACCCTAACATTTTCCACAAGAATCTCGAGAGAATCACGATACTCTGCTAAAGAGTCTCCAGATACCTCAAGAAACAACATTTTTTCTATTGCGCTTTCTGCAATATGATCCATGAAAGACATTCTTCTAAGGTATCTGTTAATTCCCCCAGGGGCGAAAAGCACAGATGACCCAACAAGTCTTCTGTGTGAGTATAGAAAAAGAATGTAGTCTTCCACACCTGCTTCAAGCTCAGTTCTTGCAGAATCTGTAATAAACCACCGCTGATCAATATTGTGGATATCCATTGTGATTCTGGCTTCCCGTGATGCCAATTCATTGTAATACCCCCGGGCAACTCCAAGATGCTCGTGAATACCTACAAGTATTTCCTCAGTAGAAGCTTGTCTGCTTTCTAATTCCTCAAGAAATACCCTGGTCTGCTCAAGCCTGATATCCAGACTGTCAGTTCCGGTTTCGCCAAGCAGAACCAGGCAAATTACTGATAAAACTCCAAGGATCACAAATCTCTCCCGCTAAAGCAAAACGGCTGCAAGTTTTTCGGCCATGTCGGTCTTTTCCCAACTGAAACTACCATCATCACCTGGAATTCTACCAAAATGACCAAAAGCCGCTGTCTTCTGAAAAATCGGTTTCCTAAGCCCAAGAGCCTCTATAATTGCACAAGGCTCCAGAGGGAATATTTCCACAACTGCATTTTCAATATGAGAAATATTCTTAACTTTTGCTGTTCCGAATGTATCAACCCTTACGCTTACAGGTTCTGGCTGACCAATAGCGTAGGCCAGTTGAATTTCACATCTGTCTGCAACGCCTGATGCTACGATATTCTTGGCAATATATCTGGCCATATACGCAGCACTTCTATCAACTTTTGTACTGTCTTTGCCACTGAATGCACCACCGCCGTGCCGACCCATTCCACCATAAGTATCAACGATTATTTTTCTTCCTGTAAGACCGGTATCTCCATCAGGTCCGCCAATGACAAAATCGCCTGCTGGGTTGTAATTAAATTTTCCATTGTAATCAAGGGTGGGAACAAAGGTTTTAAGAACATGATTAATTACCTTTTCCCGCACTTCTTCCTGCATTGCTTGTATTGAAATTCCTGCTTCGTGATGAATTGACATGAGAATGTCTGAAATAGCAACAGGTTTTCCGTTTTCATACTCAACAGTTACTTGGCTTTTTGCGTCAGGCCTGGCCCATTTAATTTCACCTTTTCTTCTTGCTTCGCTGAGCCTTTCAAGAAGACGGTGAGACAAGTGAATAGGATAAGGCATAAGGGCTTTGGTTTCATTACATGCAAACCCAAACATCATTCCCTGATCGCCTGCGCCATCATTACTGGTAACACCTTTGTTAATATCTCGAGACTGGGCATGTAACCGTACTTGATATTCGTTTCTTTCAGCCTCAAAACCTATCTCAGGCAGGGTGTAACCAATATCTTTTATGGTGTTTTTGGCAATCTGCTTGTAATCAACTTTTCCATGGGCAGTTACTTCGCCTGCCAGCAGACAGAAATTTGTTGTTACAAGAGTTTCACATGCTACATGTGCTTTAGGATCAAGGGTTAGATGCGCATCAAGAACTGCATCCGATATTTGATCGCAAATTTTATCTGGATGACCCTCAGAAACTGACTCACTTGTGAAAAGTTTTCTCATAATAATCTCCATTCCTCTTTTTTAGCACAGAAAAAAGCCGTCATCCGACGGCCAAGAGGTCATGGCTGACAGCGTTTTAGCACTTTTTTTAGCGTGGTTGCAATATACCTCAAATCGATCCACGTTCATCTGTATTATACATGAAACCCTGAATCTCGTAAAGAGTTCCAGGGTTTCTTTGGTTTGATTTAATTAATCCTCTTCTGCGATTATGGAATTACTCTCTACAAAAGTTTCCCCGTTGCCCACTGCGCCAGAAAGCCTTTCAGAAAGAGAATCCATATCGTCAGCAAAACGATTCATAAGAGCCTCGGCTTCAAGAAGGGCTCTTCGGTTTTCTCTTTCCTCTTCAGCCTCTCTGTTTCTATCTTCTGCAACAGAGGCCCATTCAGCTTGTCTCAGACCTTCAAGATAGCTTTTGCCAGAACTATCTGGAAAAAGATAATAAAGAAGTTTTTCATGGGTAGTTTCTGCAAGAGTCAATTCGGTTCCAGCAGCAACAGGAATTCTTCTGTTAAAACCTGAAGAATCATACTGCCGTTCATCCCTGA
Source organism: Candidatus Sabulitectum sp. (assembly GCA_029938555.1). Taxonomy (GTDB): domain Bacteria; phylum Fermentibacterota; class Fermentibacteria; order Fermentibacterales; family JCC-6; genus Sabulitectum. The sequence continues at coordinate 48,537 of JAOZUR010000002.1, forward strand.
ACCCGCAGACTTCTTCTCTGTAGTCGGCATCAATTGGGAAAGGAGTTTTTCCATAAAATCCTGCTATCAAATTAAAATACTGAACTGGATTAACCGATTTGCCCATTGCTGTAAAGTAAGCTTTCACTCCAACAATCTGCGAAGTAGGAGTAACAAGCGGGCACCATCCGGCTTTGTGCCTGATTTCTTGAACGGCTTCAAGAGCTTTTCCAAGATATTCTGATTTTTCATCTCGCGCAAGCTGATTTACAAAATTGCTGTACATACCACCGGGAATCTGCGCACTTAAAACTTCCATATTAGGCTTTGGGAAACCACATGCCTGCTCCATTGCATGGGTAACTTCAAGAGCTTTATCTATCTTCCCATTAGCTAGAAGACTTATGATCTGACGAACCATGGGAAGAAGTTTTTCTTTTCCCGGCCACACTGACTTATGTATCTTCAAATCAAAATCTTTTTCAATTTGACCCACAACAGCATACATTTTTTCGTGAATTGGTTTCAAAACTTTGTCTGATAGGTCCAGTCCTGTATCAATTCCCAATTCTTCTGCAAAAAGCGAAAGGATTTCAATGGATGGATGAGATGAACCTCCAGCCAAGGGAAGAAATGCTGTGTCTATCTTATCTATACCTGCAAGAAGAGCGATTACTGCTGATATATGACCGTAACCTGGCGTGCAGTGAGTATGCGAAACCACAGGAACCGTTAAGGCTTTTTTAAGGGCACGATAGTATTCCCATGCCTCTGCCGGTGTTTTCAATCCAGCCATGTCTTTATCACTCACCATGTGGGCACCCATTTTTTCAAGCTCTACGCACTTCTGCACAAAGTGATCAATGTTATAAGGAGAACCTGTGGTATAACACACAGCGGCATCAAATGTACCACCGGCTTCATTTACCCCATCAAGAGCTGCTTTGAAATTCGGCGTATAATTCAAAGCGTCAAATATTCTCATTACAGAAGCACCGGCTTTAACCGCTTCTCTGTTAAAATCTCTTACTATATCGTCAGGATACGGATCATAACCGAACAAATTCTGCCCCCGTGATAAAGCACGAAGACCGGCATTATATGGTTTAGCAATTTCACTCATTTTTTCTAGTCGGGTGAAAGGATTTTCCCCAAGATACCGCATGGCACTATCCAAAGTGGCACCACCCCATACTTCCAGTAACTTGATTCCCGTATCTAGAATCAGAGGAAGAAGGCTCATCACTTGGTCTGTAGACATCCTTGTAGCCAGCAATGATTGCTGACCATCTCTAAGGCTCAAATCAACAAATTCAACTGAATCCCGAGGCACAGCTTCCATTTTAGGAGCAGGTTTCTTGTTAAAGATATTCTTTATAGACATCACTTCTCTTTTCAGGTTACAATGAGGGGTTACACCAGTTCCTTCAGGGGATTATATTGAAAGTAAGGGGAGGAGTGTTACTGCAACATTTCTATTTGTGTCGATTGCTAAATACGGTAGGGTAATTTTCGTACTGTTTGTCAATTGATTAAGCAATCCGGAGGGCATTTAGGGTAATGAAAACTAGGGTACAAAGTCTTCTAATCAAGGCTAAAAAACAAGTTCTTGAAGGCAGGCGCGAGGAAGCGCTGGAAAACATTAAAAAAGCGTTAGCCTTGGATCCAGGAGAGATAACAATCACCGAAGTACTGATTTCTTTGGAACAAATTGAAACTCACAGGGTTCAACATGAAGCTAACCTTGTTGTTAATGTAAAAGAAGAGAATACTAATATTGAAAGGAACGCAAACGATAATATGGATTCCAAGCTTGAAAAAATATTCAACTTATCTGATGAAGCCCTGAAAGCCGGTAATGATTCCAAAGCTCTTGCATACTTAAAAAAAGCAGTGCAGCTTTTCCCAAATGAAGAAATAGCACAGCAAAAATTTGATATTCTCAAAAATCAGATGAAAGCAATAAAACTGGTTAAAATCGGTTTGAAAAAACTTTCTGAAGGCGATACTAAAAAGGCAGTGATTGCTTCAAGAAGGGCTTTTAATCTTCTTCCTGAAGTAAAGGACCTGAATAAACTTTTATCCATGATTGAATCAAAAAATATCAATTCTACTGAGCAAGAGGCGGACATAGACATAGACATGGATGAAGAACCTGAAGTAACAACCGAAACTGTAAAAAAATCTGAACCAGCTTCTAAAATTTCTCAGGCTGGTGAAGCTCTTCTCTGGGCGGATAGAATAAGAACTGCCGTAAAAGATGATAATTTTGAAGAAGCTGGCAAAATGGTAATCGAAGCAGTCAAAAGACATCCCAATGACGAACTTCTAGATTCTTTTTACTCTAAGCTTAAAAGGCTTGGATTCGTTAAAGTAAAATAATTACTTAACCTGCAAAAAACCCTGGCACATTTGTAAGCAAAATACCGAAAATTAGGGAAATTATACCTACAAGAAAAAGCAGAGAAGATACTAGTGATTTTCCATTACTTTTCCCATTCTTTATAAATCCAAACACAGAAAGTACTAACCCAATGGCAACGAGAACAAGATATGAGTAATTCAAGTTATCTCCTGTCTGTTAAGAATTTGTTTCTTTTAGTTTTATCCAGAGTGATTTAGTTTCATCGGTCAACTCAACAGGCAACTTTACTACAACTGTAACTAACTGATCTCCGATAACACCATTATGACTTACTCCTTTACCACGCATTCGTAAAACTGTATTTGGTTGCGTTCCAGGTTTTATCTTCAGTTTAACTTTCCCATCAAGAGTTCTTATCATAAGGGCAGTACCAAGAACAGCCTGAGCAGCAGTGACAGTTACACTGCAAAGCAAATCTCTTCCCTGTCTCTTGAAAAACCTATCCTTTTTCACCCGAAGCCGGACATGAACAGGCCTGCCACTCACAGAAACCCTTAAAGTTGTACCATCACCGGCTCCTGGCGGTATCCTTAATGCCACCTTCTCGCTACTCTGAATCTCTCCAGTACCGTGACACAACGAGCACTTTGTTTTTAAAGTATAACCTCGCCCTCCACAATTCGCACATGGATGCATTGTAGAGAAAAAGCCCTGCCCGCTGGATATCCTTCCAGCACCACCACAACTGACACAAGTCTCTCGACCGGAACCGCCGGCTCCGCCACATTGCGAGCATGTAACTGGCAGTCTTATCAGTTTATGAACTGTTCCGCCCTTTGCAGCTGTTACAAAAGGAATCTCTATTTCAATTTGAGATGCTCTACGGCCCGGCTGTCTACCGCCGCCACCACCGCCTCCAAACATGGATCTAAGGATATCACTAAGATCACCAAATCCTTCGCCACCGCCGCCTCCGGAAAATGGATCATGACCGCCTTTTCGCATCAAATCATACTGCTCACGCTTTTCTGGATTACCAAGAATATCGTAAGCATCGGAGATTCTTTTAAATCGCTCTTCGGCAGCAGTATCATCGGGATTGGCATCCGGATGATTTTCCTTTGCCAAGGCTCTGTATGCTTTTCTTAAATCATCTGAAGAAACACTCTCAGATACGCCAAGAATTTCATAAAGATCTTTTGTCAACTGACACCAGCCCCATTCTGAGCCGGAACCTTGCCTACTTTAACCCGAACAGGTCTTAAAAGATCATTCCCAAAATAATATCCTTTTTGGAATACTTCTAAGACAATATCCACTTCGCCTTCTTTCATCTCCTCAGCAACCATAGCCTCGTGGATATTAGGGTCAAATGCGTCTCCAGATTTAGTTGGAACCTCTTCAAGACCTTCTCTTTTCAGAACGCTGTGAAGCTGATCAGATGTTTGCAGTATTCCGTCAACTATTTCTTTGTCGGAATGGTCCCCCTGACAGGTAATTCGGGCTCTATCAAAATTATCTAAAACTACAAGAAGTTCTTCAATAAGTTTCCTGCGACCCTGTTGAATGAGTCGGTTGAAATCTCTTGCTTGGCGTTTTCTGTAATTATCAAACTCTGCAGCAAGTCTCTGGTATTTGTCAAGAATTTCCTCTCTGTCCTTTAAAATATCAGAAATTGAATCTTCAGGGGATTCTATTTCTATTTCATCTTCGGAGTGAACTTCTATTTCTTCAGGGACCTGGGCAGGGCGGGGCGCCTGGCCCCGCCTTCCATTTTTATCTGTTTTTTTATTTCTTCTAGGATCGCTCATCAGTCATCCACCACTTCAAAGTCAGCATCAACAGAATCATCTGCTGGTTGCTCTTCAGGTTGTTCCTGATCGCCTTGCGGTGCCTGCTCTGCATTCTGCTGGTGCATCTTGGCGCCTATTTCCTGCCATACTTTTTCAAGCTCTTCTACCTTGGTTGTGATTAAACTATCGTCATCACCCTCGAGAGCTTTTCTTGTCTCAGAAATTGCTTCTTCCAATTTTGCTTTATCAGCAGTATCAAGCTTGTCGCCTAGTTCCTCTATCTGCTTCTCCACCTGATACGCAAGGTTTTCACCTTTGTTTTTTGTATCAACAGCAGTCCTTCGTTTCTCATCATCGGCTGCATGTACTTCTGCATCTTTAACCATCTGATCAATATCATTCTCAGAAAGACCACTTGATGCTTCTATTTTGATTTTCTGCTCTTTGCCTGTTGCTTTATCTTTTGCAGAAACATGAACGATTCCATTTGCATCAATGTCAAACTCTACCTCAATCTGAGGAAGACCTCGAGGGGCTGGTGGAATACCTTCCAGTGTGAATCTACCAAGGGTTCTGTTATCACCGGCCATTTTTCTTTCACCCTGCAGAACATGTATTTCAACGCTGGTCTGATTATCAGCAGCTGTGCTGAAAACCTGACTCTTCTTTGTAGGAATTGTTGAGTTTCTATCAATAATTGCAGTTGAGACAGATCCAAGAGTCTCAATACCAAGTGTAAGAGGTGTAACATCAAGAAGCAACACATCTTTCACGTCGCCACTAAGAACACCAGCCTGAATAGCAGCACCAACAGCAACCACTTCATCAGGGTTAACGCCTTTGTGTGGTTCACGCTTGAATATTTCAGTAACTTTCTGCTGAACAAGAGGCATTCTTGTCATTCCGCCAACAAGAATTACTTCACTAATTTCAGAAGGATCAACTCTTGCATCCTTCAAAGCTTGAATACATGGCTTTACAGTGGCATCAACAAGAGCTGCTGACAACTGCTCATACTTTGCTCTTGATAATGTAAGACTAAGATGTTTGGGGCCAGAAGCATCTGCAGTTACAAATGGCAGACTGATATCAGTGCTCTTTGTTGTGGAAAGCTCACACTTGGCTTTCTCTGCTGCTTCTTTAAGCCTTTGAACTGCCATCTGATCTGCAGAAAGATCAATTCCCTGATCTTTTTTGAACTCACTAACCATCCAGTCAATAATTATCTGATCAAAGTCATCGCCACCAAGGTGAGTATTCCCGTTGGTTGATTTAACTTCAAAAACACCATCACCTATTTCAAGAATGGATACATCAAATGTTCCACCACCAAGGTCATAAACAGCAATGGTTGAATTGCCTTTCTGCTTATCCATACCATAGGCAAGGGCAGCAGCTGTAGGCTCATTTACAATTCGAAGAACTTCAAGGCCAGCAATTCTTCCAGCATCTTTTGTTGCCTGCCTCTGACTATCATTGAAGTAAGCAGGAACTGTAATAACAGCCTGTGTTACTTTTTCACCAAGATAATCTTCTGCTGTCTGCTTCATCTTCTGAAGAATCATTGCACTAATTTCAGCAGGTGAATATTTTTTTCCAAAAACCTCTACCCAAGCGTCATTGCTTTTGCCTTCAACTATTTTAAAAGGAACTCTCTTTGTTTCCTTAATTGCTTCAGCAAAATGCATTCCCATGAATCGTTTTATTGAAAAAATAGTGTTACCTGGATTTGCTACAGCCTGTCTTCGAGCCACAACACCAATGTGTCTTTCCCCATTTTTATTAAATGCTACTACAGATGGTGTAGTCCGAGTTCCCTCGGCATTGGGAATAACAACAGGCTCTCCACCTTCCATAACAGCAACACAGGAATTTGTCGTTCCAAGATCAATTCCAATCACTTTACTCATTTTCTGTTCCTCCTCTTAAACTTTCTATGTTTAATTGCTTAATTCATTCGCGTTTCTTCTGCCACTATTAAAGCAATTGTCATGCCATTTGATTTAATTTCCGTTTCTTGTTGCACTGCATTCTATTACTTTAACTTCACAATATTATTCGACTAACTTCTTACCACAATGGTGCAAATGTGACACATACGATTAGTGAGTTATATTAGGTGTCACAAAAACAGGAGTAAGCATGGCAAATGATAAAATTTCAGTTAAAGGTGCGCGGGAACACAACCTGAAGGGCGTTTCAGTGGAATTGCCTAAAGATTCCCTGGTTGTTTGTGCAGGTGTTTCAGGTTCAGGAAAAAGTTCCTTTGCTTTTGATACACTGTATGCAGAGGGGCAAAGACGATATATAGAATCTCTTTCGTCCTATGCTCGTCAATTTCTAGGACAGATGGATAAACCAGATTTTGATTCAATAGATGGCCTCTCTCCTGCTATTTCCATAGAACAGAAAACTGTAAGCCATAATCCCAGATCAACTGTGGGTACAGTTACAGAAATTGCAGATTACCTGCGTGTTCTTTACGCTAGGGCTGGCGTTGCCCATTGCCCCACCTGCGGAAGAAAAGTGACTACGCAAACCACACAGCAAATGACTGATACCATTCTTGGAATGGAAGAAGGTACGCGAATACTAATTACCTCACCGGTACTTACCAACCGGAAAGGTGCCCATGATGACCTTCTAGATGATATTCGCCAACGTGGTTTTGTAAGGGTTCTGTTAAATGATGAACTCACTGACCTTGATCAAATAACCGAACTTAACAAGAAGAAAAGAAATTCTATTTCAGTTGTGGTTGACAGAATTGTTATCAAGGCCGGTCTAGAAAGTCGCCTGAATGATTCAGTTGAAACTGCCTCTAAACTTGGCAACGGTGTTATTGCTGTGGTCAATGCTGACACAGGGCACAAAACCTTGATGAGCGAGCACAATGCGTGCCTTCACTGTGGAATAAGCCTGCCCGAGCTCTCTCCTCAACTATTCAGTTTTAATAATCCTCTTGGAATGTGCCCAAAATGTTCAGGGTTAGGATACATACTTAAAGTAGACCATGAACTAATTGTTCCAAAACCAGCCATGACTCTTCAGTCCGGCGCTGTTGTTCCTTGGGGAATTCCACAAGGCTGGGTGGCAGCTTCTTTGCGAACCCTTTGCAAAGAAATGAATTTCAATCTGCATACTCCATGGAATCAATTACCTGACGAAGCTAAACAGATGATTCTTTACGGCTCAGGTAAAAAAGAATACAGCGTTACCTGGAAAACAGATCACTCTTCTGGTAACTGGAGTGGAACCTTTGAAGGTATTGTCAACAGAATTGAAAGATTGTACCATAATACAGGCAGCGAAGACATGCGTAAATATTACGAAAAATTCTTTAGAAAATTTACCTGTGACGAATGTGACGGTACAAGAATCAGAGCAGAGGCTCGTGCGGTTCTTATTGGCAATAAGGGTATACATGAAATTTCAAATAATACCGTTGGTAACACCCTAGATTTCTTTAATTCTGTAAAACTTACCAACTATCAGAAGGCTATTGCTGTAGGATTGTTCAAAGAAATCATTTCCAGACTGAGTTTCCTTAAAGATGTGGGGTTACATTATCTGACTTTGAACAGATCAGCACCTTCCTTGTCAGGAGGCGAAGCTCAACGAATTAGACTTGCAAGCCAGATTGGCAGCGGTCTTACTGGAGTGTTATATGTTCTTGATGAGCCAACTGTTGGCCTTCATCCCCGAGACAATGCGAAGCTGGTAAAAACCCTTGAACACTTAAGAGATATCGGCAACACTGTTGTTGTTGTAGAACATGATACAGATACACTTATGAAAGCCGATCACATAATTGACTTTGGCCCAGGTGCAGGCTCTCACGGTGGAGAAGTAATAGCTGAAGGAACTCCAGCTGAAATAATGGAACACCCAGATTCCATTACAGGCGCATATCTGTCCGGCAGGAAAACCATCGTTCGCCTTGGTGAACCGAGAACAAAACAAACACCTATTCTGTCTCTAAATGGTGCATCTCTTCATAACTTGAAGTCAGTAGATTTAAAAATTCCTCTTGGCAGACTTGTTTCTATCACAGGAGTTTCCGGGTCCGGCAAAAGTTCTTTGGTGGGTCAAACCCTTTACCCTGCTGTTTCCAGACTCATTGGTGGCGCTTCCAGTATGAAACCTGGCCCATATCAGTCAATTGATGGCATACGGCATGTGGACAAGATTATCAATATTACACAGGACCCCATCGGCCGAACCCCTAGGTCTAATCCAGCCACCTATACGAAGGTTTTTGACAACATAAGAAACCTTTTTGCTGAAATGCCAGAATCAAGAATTCGAGGTTATAAACCTGGTAGATTCAGTTTTAATGTAAAAGGCGGCAGATGTGAAGATTGCAAAGGCGCAGGTGTTAAACGAATCGAAATGCACTTCCTTCCAGATGTTTTCATTGAATGTGAAACCTGTCAGGGTCTTCGATTCAATAAGGAAACCTTAAAAATAAAATTCCGCGAAAACAATATTTCTGATATTCTTAACATGACTATAGAGAAAGCTCTTGTTCTTTTTGAACGAATTCCAACTGTTTATTCAACTCTAAAAGTGATGGATGAAGTTGGGCTTGGATACATTCAACTTGGCCAGCGGGCCCCTACACTTTCCGGTGGAGAAGCACAAAGAGTTAAACTTGCCAAGGAACTTAGTCGTCCCTCCACCAGCCATACGATGTACATTCTTGATGAACCCACAACAGGTCTTCACCCACATGATGTGAGTAAACTTCTAAATGTGCTAGATCGACTGGTATCAGCAGGCAATACTGTTGTTGTGATTGAGCATAACTCTGATGTTATCGTTAATTCTGACTGGGTTGTTGATATTGGCCCAGACGGAGGCGATGGCGGAGGCGAAATTCTTGTGGCAGGTACACCACAACAAATTGCACAATGCGAACACTCTTACACCGGTGAGCACCTAAGACTTCAAGAAAGATTTAAATAGTTTTTGCAAGACAGTGTTGAAGTTAACCAATAATCTTAGATGGTCTTAAAGTCAGATCATGGGGAATATCATCTGGGGCAGGGATAAGGTTAATATCCCGCTTAAGCAGTGAATATGCATAAGCTGCCCGTGACATGGCATAAGGTGCCGCTGCAAGAACAAGTCCGGAACGGGAAGAGTAAAGGCATTCTGAAAGATACTTAGCTAGTGCATTTATATCTGTGTGATTCCTGAAACAGTCCACATGAAAATGGGTAGCACGACCAGAGAGTATATCTTCGCTAAAAGTGGTCATCGGGGCACCGGCTTCGCCAACTAAAATTGATGTACGAACTATGCATGCATTAGGATTATTTCTTTGTACTGCAATATCTCCCAGAAGCTTGGTCCATCCGTAAAGTGATCTGGGAACCGCAGGTGATCTCTCTGTATATGGTGGCAAACCTCCTGCATAAACCAGATCTGTAGATATATGAACAAGTCTTCTGTTTGTCTCTCTGCAAAAAATCGCAAGTTTCTTCGGCCAAACAGTATTCAACTTAAACGCAACTACCGGATTTTTAACACAACCACCTCTTGAAGACAAAGCTGCACAGTTTAGCACAAAATCTATTTTGTCTGTGACCACATCGGTGGGTTCAAGAGTTGTAAGGTCTTCACCCCTGCTGCGTGAGCAGGGGTGAATATTCCATTGCTTACTAAACTCTTTTTGAACTGTTCTTCCCAGGCGACCTGTAGCGCCTGTTAAAAGAAGTTCTCTCACCTCATTGATCCTGGAGGTGTGGCAAAATACTGGAAAATTCCTGTTGTACTTAACACCATTTCATCATTTGCATCCATGATGTTATCAAGAGTCTCAAGGGACTGCATAAATCTGTAAAAATCAGGATGTGACTCATAAGCTTCAGCATATATAGACGCTGCTGTACTGTCTGCAGTTCCCCTTATTAAGAGAGCGCTTCTTTCAGCTAAAGAACTTATACTGTCAACCCTCAAATTGGTTTCAGCAAGAATTGTCTGAGCCATTCTATGACCTTCAGCTCGATATCTGGTTGAAATCCTATTTCTTTCAGCCTGCATTCTGGTGAACACTGCCTGCTGATTAGCCAAAGGAAGATCTGCTCGTTTGATTCTTACATCAAGTACATAAATACCATATTGAGCTGTCATTACTCTTGTGGCATCAGTAACTCTTTCAAGCATGGCTTCACGGCCCTGCCCAGCAGGTACACGAATCATTCTAACAACTTCAATAACCTCACCTGATTCAGTCATAAGAATACCCACATCTGTAGTATCTGAATAGGTTACATTATTTACAAGACGCACATATTCATTCATACCTATGGGATCATTACTATTACGAACTATCTGAATAAGATCACTCTGACCAATTTCCTGCCTAAGCACTGAATAGATAACATCATCAAGCCTTGAACTGGCAGCATAAACAGATTGAACACTCTGAAGGAAAAGAAGAGGATTCTGAATTCTCCACCTTGCATAACAATCAACCTGAAGATGTTTTTTATCTCTGGTAACAACATCGGAAGGGTCATCATCATATTCAAGAATCCTATCATCAAACACATGAAGCTGCTGCAGGAAAGGAATTTTGAAATAAAGACCTGCTCCAACGCTTAGCTTAACTCCAGGGGCATTCTCGGTTATCCATAATTCAAGTTCTGCGATTTCTTCAGGGGTCCTGTTTCCAACAATTACCCTCACAGGTTTGCCCATTTGAAGAATTACACCCTGCTCTGTTTCATTGATCACAAAAAATGCTCCGAATAATATAAATACTACTGCAAGCACCGTAACACCTGTAAGACAACCTTTGAATTTTGGAGGGATTCTCATTACATACCTCCGTCAAGGTTATAGTGGGTCAAAGCCCCTGCACTGCCATCAACTATGGTTATTTGTATATCACTAAGAACACTCTCTAACATTTCAAGATGAAGTCTGGCAGATGTTACCTGTGGGCTCTTTGCATATTCTGCAGCAACCATAACAAATCTATCTGCAGTACCTGTTGCTCTATTGATTCTTACTGTGGCATAACCCATTGCTTCGTTCACAATAGTTACCGAATCAGCTCTTGCCTCGGGAATTACCTGATTTCTATAACCTTCTGCTTCATTTATGTATGCCTGCATATCCTCACGGGCAGTTGCCACATCTTTAAAAGCATCAGAAACCTGAATAGGAGGTTGTACATCCTTCAACTGCACTGCAATAATATCAATGCCCATTGTGTAATTATTGGCCATTTTCTGCACCTGCTCCATTATTCGATTCTGGATATCAAGTTTGCCTGTGGTAAGCACAGCATCAATTGCGTTGTCTCCGATAACCTGACGAATAGATGCTTCTGAAATGTCAATAAGTGTACCCTGTGGTTCTCGTACATTGAATAAGTATGCACCTGCATCATTTATTCTGTACTGAACAATTACTGAACAGTTGATAATATTTTCATCACCGGTAAGCATCTGTGCCTCTTTAAGCATATCTGGATCTGAAGAACCAACATACTCCGTGGTTCTGCCGGAACCATAAGAGCGGAATCCTATTTCAATCCTTTGAACAACATTTACTGGTGCTTTAATCACACTCTGAACAGGCCATGGAATTTTAAAATGAAATCCAGGTTCTGTTACAGAAGTCTGCCGACCGAAAGTCAGAACTACCCCTTGTTCTTCTGGACCAACTACATAAAATGGCCCGCCTTTTATCATCCAGACCAGAGCAATAACAGCAATAACTGCCCAAAATATCTGCTTGGGTCCAAATGATTGAACATCTACTACTTTCATATAATCTCCCTTCAATTGTTTAATGATTCCAGTTTTCTCTGAAGAGTTCTTCTTCCAATTCCAAGTAATGTTGCGGTTTTTGTTCGATTACCGCCGGTTAATTCAAGTGTCTTTTTTATTACTTCGTTTTCCACAATGGAAAGAGCCATGGGAAGACAAAGCTCTAGAGAATTACATGTATCCTCTTGCACCCTTTCAAATTCTGGTGGAAGGTCATTTGTGGTGATTTTCCCTTGAGTTATCACAAGAAGACTTTCCATCATGTTCTTTAACTGGCGGACATTTCCCGGCCACCTATATGATTTTAGCCTTTGTATAACCTCACCATCCACTTCCGGCATGGATAAACCGAATTTTTCAGCAGCATTCTGCAAAAGAGACATTGCTAAAAGAGGAATGTCGCTTTTCCTAAGTCGCAGAGCAGGGATATCAAGTTCAATGACTTTAAGACGATAGAATAAATCCTTACGGAATGTGCCTTCAGCCACCATTCCTGAAAGATCACGATTAGTTGCAGCTATCAATCTTACATCGATTGGAATAGCGGCGTTACCACCTAATCTTGTTACCTTTTCCTCTTCAATGACTCGAAGCAATTTAGCTTGAATAGCCAGTGGCATATCACCAATTTCATCAAGCAAAAGGGTTCCACCACTGGCAGCTTCAAATTTTCCCTGCCTTCTACTGTCGGCTCCGGTAAAAGCGCCTCTTTCATGACCGAAAAGTTCGCTTTCAAGAAGCGGTTCAGGTATTGCAGCACAGTTTATCGCTATATAATCGCCTTTTCTTCTGCTCAAAGTATGGATTTCTCTGGCCAGTACATCTTTGCCTGTGCCACTTTCGCCTGAAAGAAGCACGGTAACTTTCACAGGAGCAATGCGCTCAACTTTTTTCATAAGGTCAGACATGATTCTGCTTCTATAAAGTAAATCACTTGTGGGTAAATTTGTATTTAAACCATCTCTAAGGCCAACTGTTTTTATTTCTCGTTTTGTGGACGACCTTGTAAACGCATTCTGAAGGGCACTTCTTAATGCAACAAAATCAGATGTATCTAAAAGAATATCAACAACACCAGACCGCATCCAGGAGATGGCTTCACAGGCAGAAATATTCTTACCGTAAATAACAACACTGGAATTCACATTGGCTCTTGAAAGTGATTCAAGAAATGTATCCATGTGCAGATCTGTAAGCTCTGAACTGGCAACAATAACATTCACAGATCGACTTTTGACTCGGCGCAAAGCAGACCGAGCAGAGTTTTCAATGGTGCAATTGTAACCCATGGATGAAACTGCCTCGCGCAAACTTGAAGCACGGGAATCATCTTTATCTACGAAAAGGACTGTCCCTCGACCTAGAATAATTGCCAATTTATCTCGTTTCTTTTACAAATAGAAATGGAGGCATGGCAAGAGCATCGATACCAGTACCATAGTAACATCGAACCGCATCTATCGGTGTATTCACAATTGGCTCACCCCTAATGTTAAAAGATGTATTCAAGATCACCGAAACACCTGTGATCTTCCCAAATTCTTTTATAACATCATAATAGAACTCATTTTCTTTTCTTGTAACTGTCTGCACCCTAGCGGTATTATCAACATGGGTTACAGCAGGTATTATTTTATCCATACCTTTAACTACAGGATAAGTTTTAATCATATGAGATGATTTAACGCAACCCTGAAAATACTTTCCAGCTTCTTCTTGTATACAAGCAGGGGCAAATGGTCGAAACCCTTCTCTGTGTTTCACCACCACGTTAACTATGTCTTTCATCTCGGCCCTTCGAGGGTCTGCAAGAATAGACCTGTTACCAAGAGCACGGGGACCAAATTCTGTTCTACCCTGATAAACTGCAACAACAAGACCTTCCGATATCATATTAGCTACAGTTTTTGCAAGATTTTCTGGTCTAGAAGGGCTTAGTTTTGCCATTTCAATGTCTTGAATTATTTCTTCAGTGGTGAACCCAGCACCTAGATACATTGTGTCTGGTTTTTTAAGTGGAATATCAGGCCTAATAACTCTGTGTACAGCGACGGCAGCACCTATGGAAGCGCCAGCATCATTAGGAGCAGGGAAAGGAGAAATCTCTTTGAATCCACCTTCACGCTCAAACAAACCATTCATGACACAGTTAAGAGCAACTCCGCCTGCAATCACAAGAAGATCATGATCTGTCTGCTTCCTCAAATACTTAACAACTGAAAGACCAGCTTCCTCAAGTGCCCTCTGAGCACTGCACGCTATATTCTCATGAAGTTCTGTTGGCTCACCGTCTTCAGGGTTTCGAGGAGGACCTAGTATAGAAAGCACTTTGGGGCTGAAAACAGCATGATGTACACCCATTGAAACATCCATAAGACTAGAATCTATACAGAAACCACCAGCCTTACTGCTAATTATTTTTCTAAAAAGATCAAGATAAACAGGTTTTCCGTAACTTGATAAACCCATAACTTTATACTCATCATTGTCTGGTGTAAAACCAAGATATCTGGTAACAGCAGAATAAAATAGCCCTGGAGAAACAGGAAGATGAGTTCTTTTGAATTCTGTTAAGACTCCACCGGTAATTGAACCTAGAAGGCTAGAGTCTTTCTCGCCAGCGCCATCCATGGTTAAAACAGCGGCATCCCTGCAGCCTGCCCCAAACCAGGCTGACCAAGCATGGGCTTCGTGGTGGTCAATGAAATGAAACTCGGGATTAAAAGATTCTCCTAGATGTAACTTCATAGTTCCCGGAATATTGCCCATTTTAACTGAACCACTCAACTGCCCCAGAAAGAATTTAACAGATCCCTTACGATTCATGTAGTGTGGAAATGCACGAAAAGCCTCTTTACGCACCTTGCTTGGTTGCATGTAATAAGCAACATGGTCTATGTCAGATGGCTTTAAGCCTGACTGAGCAAGCAAGAAATTTATTGCTTTTTGGGGATACCCCGGGTCATGCTTGTGCCTAGAGAACCTTTCCTCTTCAGAAGCTCCAACAAGCACTCCATCAATAAACAGGGCAGCAGCAGCGTCATGTTTAAAGCAGTTTACACCAAGAATTGTAGTCATTTATAATCCCGTCTGTTACGCTGGAATAGCTCAAAAAAGGCCCTTCGGCAATACGACGCAGTGTATCGAATATCTTTTCGAGGCAATGCTGGATTTATCAACCCTGCAACAAGTCTACCACCCTGCAAAACCCCCATGAAAAGCCTAAAAAACAAAATAGAACCTGTGTATCCATGTTTTCTTAGAAACTTCATCTTAGCCTGAATATACTTCAGGTATGTTTCTCTACCAAACAATTTCTTTGCAGATGCGCCTTCTACATGAATAACCTCTGCCTGTGGAATAAACAAAGACTGAAACCCCTGTTGTGAAAGTCGATATTGCAGTTCTGTTTCCTCATGATAAAAGAAGAAATCCTCATCAAAGCCACCTGCAGACTGAAAAATATTTTTTCTGAAAACCATTACTGCACCCACAAGCCAATCAACTTTCTGTTCTAAAGTATGAGGTAAGTTTTTTGCTGATTTCCTGCCTGCAAATGGAATATGCTCAATAATCAGATTTCCAGGAAATGGGAAGTCTCGTAAAGATCGCTGAAGAGTACCATCTGGCCAGAGAAGCCGAGGACCAATAATACCTGCTTCAGGAAACCTTTCCGCCGCGTTCAGCAGTAAAGAAAGACTATTTTGAAGAAAAACTGTATCCGAGTTTGCCAAAACAATAATATCTGCATCTATATCTTTAATTGCCTTGTTAGCGCCTCCAGCAAACCCCAAATTTTTCTTAGATTTTATCAAAGTGAACCAGCTTTTATCGCCCCATTTTAAAAATGCTGCTTCATCCGAACCATCTGAAGAGTTGTTATCAAAAACAATCAGCTCACCACCTAGCCTTTCAACAGGCTCTGCAAGCGATTCTATCATAGCTGGAAGAACTTGCTCACCGTTCCAGTTCAAAGTTAAAACAGCAAATTTTTTCAAATCAATTCTCCATTATGCTATTGCACAAATCAACATGTGACCGGAAAGCTGCCATGTCTTCACTGCCAAGAGTTCGTCGGTGGCTACTAAAATAAAGATATGGATCAATCGCATAATCATCTGGTCCATTTATCTGATAGTGTAAATGAGGTGCGGTGGAAATACCAGAATTGCCAACAGCACCAACCAACTGCCCAGGTTCAATTCTTGCTCCGGCTACCACAGCTCTATCAACAGAATTAAGGTGAAGAAAAATCTCTGAATATCCGCCAAAATCGAGTTCTATACAATACCCATTGTAGGTTGTATTCCAGTTTGTCCGCAGAACCGTACCGCCCGTTACGGAAAACACAGGGGTTTCCAGAGGGGCTTTGTAATCAACACCCTGATGTATATGATTACCACGAGGCTCACCAAACACACTGGTTATTTCTTCAAATGTTCTTACAGGTGAACTGTTCAGCAACTTAACAAGCTCAGATCCGTTTGATTGCCATGTGGAGGGCCAGTTGTCTCCTGTTTTTGTAAATACATAACCAGAAAAAGAATGATTGGATGAACCTGCCATAGGAATATATTGCAAAGCTACTACCATATTCTCCCTGGGCAAATCTTCAGTGGTATAAATAATCCGCATTGTATCCCCTGCTATAAACCCCCTCCAAGGATTCATTTCCCACACAAGATTCCGAACACAATGGGCACCTAAAATGTCTGATTCAACATCTGTCACAACAGAAAGACTCTGATATAGCGACCCACGAATTTCAATTTCAATGAATTGCCAGCAATCAGGAATCATATCAGGCCGTAACGAATCTATTGCTAGAAGAACCGTATCAATCTCTAACAAAAGGCTATCTTCTGCTAAAAGCAATGAATCGCCCAAGTCAGAAACTTGAAGCAAAGTATCAGTTACCGTAACAATTGTATCTGAGGACAAAGCGGGGATAAAAATTTCACCTGAATCCACATTTGACTCCTCCTGAACAATGTCCTCACTATAGTCATTTATTGCTATAAAGTAACTATCGTCAGGAGCAGGTTCTTTTGAACAACCTATCACAAAAAGAAAAGTGACAAAATATTGCCAGTGCTTCATAGTTCCTCCGTCATAATATTGACATCAATCGTATTGTTATCAATATTATACGCATGAATGAATTAAGGAAGGGATACAGGGTACTGATTGTAGATGATGAGCCAGATGTCTTAAGCTTTGTAAGTGAAGCTCTTGAGGCAAACGGATTCCTCTGCCACAGCGCCACAGACAGCAGACAGGCGCTGAATAAACTCAGGCACAACTCCTACCATCTGCTGATTACAGATATTCGTCTACCAGACGGATCGGGTATTGATATTATTAAGATCGCCCGAGAAAAACATCCATACATGGCAGCAATTGTCATTACCGGTTATGCGTCAATTGAAGGTACAAAAGAAGCGTTTGAACTTGGCGCAATGGATTATATTCCAAAACCTTTCACCATGGAACAGTTGCTAAGTGCTGTCCAAGCAATCATAAAAAAACAGAGGCTCCGTAAAAATTCATCAGGCAAAGCCTTGTTAATCAACAGCCCACAGATGAAAAAAATAATGGAACTTGTGAAGAAAGTTAGTATCACAAACAGCACAGTTCTTCTCACTGGAGAAAGTGGCACAGGTAAAGAGGTTATTGCCCGAGCTCTTCACAGAATGAGCCGAAGATCCGCAGGGCCATTTATCACAATAAACTCCGGTGGCATCCCAGAAGGACTCCTTGAAAGTGAACTATTCGGCCACATCAAAGGTGCATATACAGGAGCTCATGCAACCACTATTGGGCACTTTCAGGCTGCTGAAGGCGGCACCCTCTTTATGGACGAAATAGGCAACATGGGCCAGCCTATGCAGGTAAAACTTCTTAGAGCCCTCCAGGAAAGAGAAATTACACCGGTAGGGTCAACTGTCTCTGTTCCAATTAATGCGAGACTTATTTCCGCCACAAACAGTAACCTTAAAGAGGATGTGGAAAACGGTTTGTTCAGAAAAGATCTGTATTACAGATTGAATGTTTTTGAAATTAAAATACCTGCCCTCCGAGATAGACCATCTGATATTATTCCCCTGGCAGAACACTTTCTTTCAGACGCAGATACCTCTTTTCACGATCATAAATTAAGCGACTGCGCTGTTACCTCCTTGCTGACTTATTCTTGGCCTGGAAACATTCGCGAATTGGAAAATGTAATTGAAAGAGCGGTTATTCTTGCAGGTAAGCAGGAAATAACTTCCGAGCACCTTCCAGAATGGATATCGGATTCCCACACTGCAAGTAATCAATCAACTAACCCAAAAGGCACTTTGCAACTCAATGTCATTGTTAACTCGGTAGAACGACACTATATTCAAAAGGCTTTGATATCTTCAAACGGTGTAAAATCCAAAGCCGCAGAAAGCCTTGGGCTGAAAAGAACAACACTTTTAGCTCGAATGAAAAAACTCGGCATAGAAAACGGGTGGAAAGGGTAATTCCATGAGTGGTAATCTTCCACGAATTCTAGTCATTGATGATGATCCTGTTATCTGTGAAATTGTTGTAGAAACTTTAAACAACCAAGGATACGAAACCGATGCTGCTCTTTCTGGCAGTGAAGTCTCAGATTTTCTAGCTAAAAAAACATATCCAATCGTTCTTTGTGATATTCTACTTCCAGACACCAATGGGCTGGAACTCATGGCCGAAATAAAGGAAATGAATCCTGATACGTTTGTCATTCTTTTTACCGGTCATGCTTCTGTTGACCTTGCTAAAGAAGCTATCAGGCAGGGTGCTTACGACTTTATAACAAAACCTTTTACTAGTAACGAGATTATCGAAGCTATTCAAAGGGCAGAAAGTGCACAAAGAGCCAATTTTTCTAATATTTCATCTACTGAACTAAAGATTTTACATGAACTAACTATCTCAAATAAGATAACAAAGTCCTCAAAGAAGGCAGCATTAATCAACTTTGGCAAAAAAACAGCAGAAAGTTTTGGTGCAGAAAGCCTTCGGATTTACCTACAAGACAACAAAAGTGGTAGCATGCTTGAAAAAATAGTTGATCTTGGTAGTGGCTCATTTGCCGACGAAGTCACTTGGTATTTTCTTGCCAGCAGAACAATGCAGTCCGGTGGTGAAGTTCTACTAGATCCCAACAATTCTGGTAACATTGATATGTCAGGCACAAAAGCATCCTTTATGGGTACTGTTATTCCAACTGGAACAGGAAATCTGGGTGTAATTTTAGCAGGAAGAAGCCAGCGGCGAGATCGTTTTAAAACCAGAGATCTAAAACTCTTAACTCTTTACGCAGCACAGTTGGGAAATCAACTTCAAAATCTAAATTTAACTGAAGACCTCTTAACAAATAACAAAGAACTTGAGAAAATCAATCTTGTTACAAGTGGTTTTTCCGCATCACTTGATACTTCAACTGTAATTTCATCAGTTTCTCGGGGTTTACGAAACTTTATTCAATTCGATGTGGCAGGTATATTCATCTCACTGGAAAATGGGAATCCTTACAATTTTCTTTTAATGAACGAAGCAATACCACAGAATAAAGTATATTCTTCCATGAAAAGGCAAATAAGCAGACAACTAGGTGATTCTCAAACTGCACAACTTTTCACTGACATACATTCAGATACTTTTGTAGGTGAAGATATTCGAACTTTCGATAACAACCCTGAGTTCACTTTTACAAAATTAAATGATTACGGAAAAGTTCAAGGGTGGATTATTCTTGGTTCATGGCGAGGCCAAAGCCATCTTCTTCCATCCTCTCGCTTCATTCCATTATTGCTTCGCCACGCCATCTCTGCATTATGCAATTCCCTGCAACACAGAGAAAACCAGAAAAACTATCTTGAAACAATTACAGCAATGGCACAAGCTGTTGATGCAAAAGACAAATACACAAACCACCACTCAAGAAATGTAACAGCATATACCCTTGCCCTAGCAGATAAACTTGGTATAAATCACCAAGAAAGGCAAGATTTATGGAATGCAGCATTGCTTCATGACATAGGTAAAATAGGTATTCCCGAAAAAATTCTGAATAAACCAGGAAAACTAACAAATGAAGAATATGAAGTTATTAAAACTCACCCTGTTAAAGGATGTAACATCCTTGAACCAATTAAGGCCTTTAAAAATCTTCTTCCTGCCGTAAGGTATCACCATGAAAGATTTGATGGACGAGGTTATCCCGATGGCCTTGACGGTTCTCATATACCTCAATCTGCACGAATTCTCGCTGTGGCTGATTCGTTTGATGCAATGACCAGCAGCAGGGTATATCGCAAGTCTCCAGGGGTTGAATTTGCTTTAAATCAACTGAAAGAGCACTCAGGAACACAATTTGATCCTGTCTTTGCAAAAGCGTTCATTGAGATAATTCAGCGTCGTTCATTTGAAGAAATTCTTCTTATATACGGATCTGTTCTACTTGAGGATCAACCCTTACTGCAAAGCTCACAACAGTAAACTATATTCCCTATCTAAGCGAATTCACATAAAAGGAGAAAATAATGGCAGATATTATTGGAATCAAAGCAAGGCAAATAATCGACTCACGAGGCAATCCCACTGTGGAAGCAGATGTATACCTTGAAGACGGTAGTTTTGGAAGAGCTGCTGTTCCCAGCGGAGCATCAACTGGAGAACATGAAGCAGTTGAACTACGAGATAAAAATGAATCATTTATGGGGAAATCTGTCCTTACAGCTGTTAACAATATTCATTCTCGGATACAACCAGAACTACTAGGATTAGATGCTTCAAGCCAGTTTGAAATAGATTCTTTAATGAACGAAATAGACGGGACTCCCAATAAGTCCGAATTAGGAGCAAACGCTATTCTTGCGGTATCCATGGCTTGCACAAGAGCATCTGCTGACAGTTTAAGAATACCACTTTATAGCTACCTAGGGGGGCCCGCAGCCAGAGTACTTCCCGTCCCTATGATGAACATCATAAACGGTGGTCAACATGCTTCAAATCCCATTGACCTTCAGGAGTTTATGGTAGTTCCAGCTGGGTTTGATAACTTTAGCCGAGCTCTTCAAGCAGGAGTAGAAATTTTTCATACCCTCAAGAAAAGAGCTGCCGCAGCAGGCATGTCCACAAGTGTTGGAGATGAAGGTGGTCTTGCCCCTGATTTGCCAAACAATTCCGCAGCACTTGAGTTTATTATCGATGCTATAAAAGACGCCGGTTATACCCCTGGGCAAGATGTTTTTATTGCTCTTGATCCAGCAGCAAGTGAGTTTTACAAAGATGGCCGCTACTTTATGCACGGCGAGGATCCAGCAGGTTTAACCTCTGAACAGATCGTAGACTACTGGGCAAAGCTTGTTACTCAATTCCCTATCGTCAGCATTGAAGATGGCCTTGCTGAAGATGACTGGGCTGGGTGGCAGTACATGATGAAAAAGCTTGGAGATTCAATACACATAGTTGGAGATGATCTTTTTGTAACAAATGTAGAAAGACTTCAACAAGGTATTGAAATGAATGCAGCCAATGCAATTCTCATCAAACTAAACCAGATTGGCACAGTATCTGAAACTTTAATGGCTATTGATAAGGCTCATAGAAGTGGTATGACTGCTGTCATAAGTCATAGAAGCGGAGAAACTGAAGATACTTTCATTTCAGATCTCACTGTGGCCAGAAATACCGGTTTTATAAAAACAGGATCTGCCTGCAGAACAGATAGAACAGCAAAGTATAATCAGCTTCTTAGAATAGAAGAAGCCCTTGGAATAAGTGCTGAATTTGCCGGTATGGGAATTATCAAGAAATAATAAGATGTATAGAAAACCGTCGGAAGAACGCAGTAGAACTAAATTATTAACTTCTCTGCTTCTTGTGGCGGTTTTTCTTGTTACTGGAGCCATACTTCTTTTCAATAGAAATGGTTTTATGGCGATTACAGAAATCCAGGAAGATGTTCAGTTAATTGTAACTGAAAACCAACAGGTAAGACTTGAAATTGATTCAATGAACTCTATTATCCAACTCCTTGAAACCGATTCTCTTTACATGGAGAAAAGAATACGGGAAATATTAGGTTGGGGTTATCCCGGAGAAACTGTTATCAAATTCATTAACCCCGAAAATGAATAAAACTCTTTTTCTTTTAATCCTATCCACCATGCCTATGTTAATTACTCTACTTGTTCTAGATGGTGATATAGCAGACCCTGACAGAAATGCCCATGACATGTGGGCTAATCAGCTGATAAATACAGGTAAATTGGTGATTTCTCAAAATGGAACTTACGATAACTGGTTAATATATTATCCCAATACAGTGCCCAAACCCATTGAACTAATTATCGGTTTTTTGCGATACCCAGGCGGCAAACTCTTTGACTCCATAATAACTTTTTTTATGTGCTTTCTTGTTATCGTCTCTGCTTGGTACGCAGCCGGCAAAGGTACACAAGGCTTGCAAGTTGCCATGTTTCTTGGTTTTAACCCAGTTTTCATTCTTCTTGGGGTTACAGGAAGCTCTGCAATCTCATTTCTGGGATTCATGTTTCTTTTACAATCTGCAAAAGGATCTAATGCAGGGGTTATACTTGCATCTCTTTCAAGGCCAGAAGGATTTTTATACGGTGGTTATTTTTGTGTAAAAAAACGAAAATGGAAGCTTTTGGCTCTGCTATTAGCAACTGGAATAGTCTGGTTAATCTTCCACAAGATAACCTGTGGTTCTTTTTCATGGGCATCCGATGAGGTTCGTTACTCTGTTGCAGCGATGAACTATCCAACAGCTAATATTATTACTTTTTTCCCTTGGTCTGCTTTGCGCTTAATAATGGTTTTAGGTGCCCCTGCTGCTGCAATACTATTCATTACATTTAGAAGATGGAAACTCCATATACCATTCTCTGCAAACTTCATACTTCTAACAATTTCCCTTACCATGGGTTCGCTGGTATTACCAAGATATATTGACCAGCTTTTTCTTCTGGCTGCACCATTCATCTTCATAGAAATTCACAGATTGTTCAAGGGAAGAATTAAAACTTCTTTAATAATTGCAGTTTTAGTTTTCCCCTGGTTCCAGTGGATTTATGTTATACCAGAGATTCAAGAATACCAAAAACTTGAAGTGCTTTACAGTTCCTTCCAGCTTCCAGAGTCTGGAGTAACTGCTGTGAATGAGCTGATCATTCCTGGATTGTGTTTAAATCTGGATATAGACGATCCTTCAGGGCTGTTTGTTTCAACAGATAAGGCTGCATGGAGTTATGCCTCTGAAATAGAATTAGAAGAAAATGAAGTAACAAAAATAGTTATTTTCCCAACTGGTGTATATTTTCCAGTGCACACGGAAAAATGGCTTGAAACAATTAAAGATATTGAGGTGTTGTATTTCCAATAAAGAAAACAGGCTGGCAAGAATTTCTTCATCAGGCAAAAGAGGAGTTACCCTTCTTTTCAGCAATGGAGAATCGGCAAAAGCAAGAGTATCAAGTAATGTTTTTAGAAAAGTAAAAAACCCTGTTTGCGGTGACAACGCAAAAGTAGTTAAAAAACAGGGAGGTTGGTATGTAGAAGAAATTCTTGAAAGAAAAGGTTTACTGGAAAGGACTTCTCCTGTTGGTAGATCACAGGTTCTCGCAGCTAACATCGATCTTGTGGTGGTGGTGGCATCAATATCAAGCCCTCCATTGCGAAGAGGTTTTATAGATAGAGCCTTAGCGTCAGCAAACTGGAATCACCTGCCTGCGGCTCTTGTTTTAAACAAGATTGATCTGAAGAGTTTAAAAGATGCAGCAGACCCAGATACACTTGAAAAAGTTTATGGTGAACAAGCGGGATACACTGTTCTAAAAACAAGTGTTATTTCAGGCCAGGGAATTGAAGAGTTCAAACAATTGATATCTGACAAAACTGTGGCTCTTGCAGGAATATCTGCAACAGGAAAAACATCCTTGATTAAGGCCATACACCCTGAGCTTGATTTAAAGGTTGGTGCAGTGAACGCTAAAACAACTAAAGGAAAACATACCACAGTATCTGCAAGACTCATTCCATTAAACAAAACAACATTTTTAATGGATACACCAGGGTTAAGAGCATTCTCTGTTGATCATATTCCCAAAGACCAACTAAAATTCTGTTTTGCAGAGTTTAACAATGTAGGACCCTGCAAATTCAGAGATTGCCTGCACGAAACGGAACCGGAATGTGCAGTAACAGATGCTGTTAAAAAAGGAATTATAGACAGGGAAAGACATCTGTCTTATTTAAAGCTTCTCCACGAGGAAAATGCTTTTTAAACAATTAGAAGTGTAGGGCTTACAAACCTGGTACAGTAGGAGGCAACGCCTGTGTCTACTTTTTTCATATCAACAAAACAGGTTTACCTTCTTTGCTAGGCAAACAAAAAAGCGAATGGCAAAACCATTCGCTTTTTAGATAACATAATCCCCTAGAATTTAATGGCTAAGCCAATAAAGCTCAACTGTCGGAATACCTGTTTCTACATCATTAAAACCATCAATAACAATATATCTATGTTCAGAATGATAAACATCTA
>JAOZUR010000002.1:73146-95209 GCA_029938555.1 Candidatus Sabulitectum sp.
ACATCATTAAAACCATCAATAACAATATATCTATGTTCAGAATGATAAACATCTACATGGAAAAAGGCTGAAGTAGCAAGGGCATTCTGCTGATCTGGAAAAGGAACTTCCCAGTTTGGATTAACTTCTGCATCGAAAAAATGATTGTACATTTCACTCATAGTAAGAGGTTCTACTCCCTCTTCAAACTGAGTAATAAGCAAAGGATAACCATCATCATTAACAGTTTCCTCAATAACAACCAAACCCTCTGGTAATAATAAATCTTCAGGCCATGGTTCTGGCAATTGCCCAACGATAACTACCTCTTCAACAATTTCAACCACTTCTTCCTCAATAACTACAGTTTCCTCTGCCACAACTTCTGTGTCAGAAACAGGCTCTTCCGCAGCACCACAACCACCAAGAACCAAAACAAGCGCAACTAACAATGTAACTAATGCTTTCATAAACCCTCCTTTTGTTACAAAATGAACGAACTGCATTATACTATAGCTTATTTGGCAAATCAACCACTTATAATAAAATGTTCGGTTTCAATTTATTAGCTAAAACTACTATAGAAATTTGTGTTGTCATTCTATCAGGTAACTGAATTACAATTCACTAATCCAACATTGTTAAAAGATTCACCTTCAACTACTTTGGAGAATTGAGTGTTAGGACTGTTCTCAGCCATGGCCGCTTAAACATCCTCAGAAAGCACGCCCTACATTGGCAAGACGGGTTTGCCTGCTTTGCAGGGTTAACAAAAAAACCGCCTGACCTAAAAGATCAGACGGTTATTGGAATATCAATTAGCAGATTGTAGCAATCATCATGGCTTTAATTGTATGCTTACGATTTTCAGCTTCGTCCCATACAACAGACTGTGAACCTTCAATAACATCAAAGGTTACTTCTTTACCTTTAACAGCAGGCAAACAATGCATGAAAAGACACTCGGGGTTACCGGTGGCATCCATCATTTCCTGGTTTACCTGGTAAGGTGTAAGTTTAGCTATACGATCTGCTGCTTTATCTTCTTCGCCCATTGAAGCCCATACATCAGTATAAATTACATCTGCATCTTTAACAGCTTCAAGAACATTATCTGTGATTCTGATTTCAGAACCGCTTTCCTCTGCAAGACCCATAACGGTATCAACAAGATCCTGCTCAGGCTGAAGATCTACAGGAGCAAGAATAGTGCAGTTAACACCCATCATAGCCATTCCAATCATAAGACTGTTAGCCATGTTGTTTCTTCCATCACCTGTGTAAACAAAATTCACGCCTTTAAGATCCCCCAGTCGCTCTTCAATAGTCATAAGATCAGCAATAATCTGGGTTGGATGAAATTCATCCGTAAGGCCGTTGTAAACCGGTACACCGGAATACTGGTGCAAAGCCTCAACCATTTCCTGCTTAAACCCGCGGAACATAATGCAATCAAACATTCTTCCTAAAACTCTTGCTGTATCTTCTACTGATTCCTTAACGCCCAACTGTATATCTGCTGAGCTAAGAAATACTGGATGACCACCCTCTTCGCCAAAAGCAGTTTCAAATGCACACCTTGTACGGGTAGAACGCTTCTCAAAAAGCATGGCAAGTGTTTTGCCCTGGAATCTCTGATAAGTCTGGAAACCAAGTCTTTCTTGCTTCAAGTTGTGTGAAAGATCAAGAAGGTAACGAAGCTCTTGAGGACTGAGATCAAGAAGCGTGAGAAGGCTTCTTCCCTTAAGATTAAACGCCATTACGGACTCCTCTCAACATAGGTAAATTGTTTTTAAGTTCTCTGCCAGTATGACAGTATGTCTGGAAGATAGCACTTTAAACTTCACCGTCAATATGGAAGAAAAAAGCGAATACTCAAGCCTGCTGAGAGGTAAAAATACCGATGGAACTATAACATCTACTTTATTTCTGTTAACGAGATTATTACTTAAGCACATCCCAAATCATTGAAAAACCTAAATCAGCTTTAGCTGCACAACACAAATTGTTTGTTAAAACTGTAATTCCATATTTAGAGCCATCAGGTTTTGAAACGATAAGATTAATAGATCTTGTATCTCCACCGTCGCTAATCCAGCCGTAAACAACATTTGATGAGCCAAGGGCTACCTGCAGTTCACCAGACAAAGGAGGATTCGTAGACATTCTTCTAACTGCAGTAGTGCTAAGGCCATTTGAAACTATCTGAATAAAATCAAGACAATCAGCTACTGTTGTATAACTGGAGCGAACATCAGGAGCGCCTTCCCATTCAAGCATGACCCCTTCAAACCTAGTAGTTGTATGATCGGAAGAAACCAGCCAGTTTGTAATGTGTTCAAGACCACCCATATAAAAAACAATTGATTGGGTAGCCTCTCTTGAGCCTTGCTGGCCTCGTCTTGCCACCTGCCATAATTGCTCATCACGAGCCACAAGAGCTTCAAGAGAAAACTCACCAGAATTGTGTCTGCTAACACAAACAGCAGCATTAACAATATCTGGTGTATCCATAAAAAACCTGCGCCTGTCGTTTCTTGAAAGACGCTCACCAGAATTCAAATCAACAACACCTACGCCAAATACAGCACCTGGCAAACTAACTACATTGTCTAATACGCCACCCAAATCGGAAGGTAAACCTCTGGATGTTTCAGTTACAACTGTATCTGGATTAAGCAACATAGGAGGAAGGCCCCCGGTCTTAGCGGCGGAGCCTGGTGCTGCAATTATCATAGCCAAAAACAAAGCTATCATTTATTCTTCCTCCTTAAAATTTAGAAATAAAAAAGGGGAGAAGGACAAACCCTCCTCCCCTATAAAACTAGCGTTACTTAGTTAGCGTAGCTTGTGAATACTGTAAGACCAAGTTCTTTTGGCTGGTATTCGTAGCTGAAGCTTACAATTGTACCGTTGTCGGTGGCTGGATCTGGTGTTACGCTAAGATTATAGATCTTGGCGTAAGCATTTTCACCACTAGCGTAAGGAAGCTTAACAAAAACAACGCTGTCGGATGTGTAAAGCTGATAACTGTTTGGAGTCCAGCTGTCAGGATTGCAGTTACCGTATGCAGAGCTGGCTGGTGTCTGGAAGAAACATTCATTACCATTACCAAATTCACCAAAGTTACCAGAGTACAACCATACATCATCATCGCCCTTGCTTTCGTCGTAAGCATAAAGATCCTGTGCGAAAGATGAAGAATAAGCGCTTCCTGTCTGACCGGAAGTTGCACCGAAGATAAATCCACTGTGAGTTGAAGCACCAGAGAAGTTATCATAAATAGTATAGGAACCACTTACAATGTTAGGCATTGTGTTTACTGCGTTAGAATTAGCAGAAGAAGTATTGTCACCCTTGTAAGCAATAACTACATAGTCACCGGCATTTGTTGCACTGTGTGTGTATGTTGTTGTTGTGCTTTCGCCAACTTCAGCGTATGAACCGGTTTCATCTGCTCTAAAAAATACTTTGTAACCATCAATGTCGTCTGAAACAGCAGTCCATATAAGAACAATTGTTCTTCCTGTGCTGGCTGCATCAAGCTGAAGATCCTGAACCACTGAAAGGTCGCCACCGCTAGGTGTTGTAGTATCACCAGTACATCCTGCAAGAGCAGCAACAAGTACTGCAACAATAATTAAACCAAGTTTTTTCATAAAACTTTCCTCACTTTCGTTTTTTTCTGTTTATGAAGAGTCTAGCCCTTCGACTGCGGAAAATACCCAAAATCATAAATGGTGTCAAACCCTCCATATCTTTATTTACTCCTGTTCGTTAGTATTTATTCCATCCAACGATTTCCTAGCCGCTGATCTTACTGCAAGAGACTCATCTTCTAATAGAGTTTGAAGCACAGATAGTGCGATTTCATCAAATTCCGCAAGAGATACAGCAACCTGTCTGCGAACTCTTTCCCGGTCAGATCCTGCGAATGAGACTATTAAAGCAAGTGACTGTTCATGACCTATCTCACCGAGAGTTCTTATAAGTGTTAGAACTGACTCTTGGTAAGAAGAGTCGCTCAGCATTTCTTCCAGATCTAATCGGGCACTTTCTCCGGCAACTTCACCAAGCCATTGTATTACATTGTTTAATTCTCTTTTTTTCAGATCACTGGAAAGCAATAAAAGTAATTCCTCGGAGGCATAATCACTATTCACCAAGAAGCATTTTTTAATGGCTCTGTGCTCAAGTCCATCCCATGAGTCAAGATGTTCCATCAATATGAAATCCACAGCTTTTTCACCTCTGAAAGCAAGTTCTTCTCTGTGGGCAAGAACCCTATCTCTATTGCCAGAGACTCCCCATTCAGACGCCACAACGAACAAAGAATCTAGATCGAGAGATTCAGGATCACCGATATCCTCCACCTGATCTTCTGGAACTGGTGAGATCACAGAAAGATCTAACCCTGCAGAGTATTCCCTGTACCAGCCTGAAGAATCTGAACCATACCCCATATAAAAATCAGAATCAGCCATGTCTAAAAATAGACCAGAACCGGAAGAGCCCCGGGCCCAGGAAGCTTGACCCTGCCCTGATCCTCGAAGTGCATAAACATCCGAACCTGAGTAATCAATAAAAACCGCTGCACTATTTGTTAAAGCTAACCCATGCCCTCCATCAGTGGCATAATAATCATCCCCTTCCATGTCTATCAAAAAACCGGTGGAAAGATCATGAGCACTTCCCTGAGCTGGCCCTCGGCGGCTCACATACTGATCATCTCCTGAAAGGTCAACCAGAATGCCCGAAGCAAGATGAATGCCGGTTCCCTGACTGTACTGTGCTGATGAATAAGTATCCTGACCACCGGCATCAAAGAGAATTCCAAGGGAATAGAAGTAAGCACAACCCTGCCCGAATACTTCTGCTCGGTAAGTATCATTTCCACTACCCAAGTCGCACAAAGTTCCGATCCCCCCGGCACAGAAAGGTCGAAGCCCCATACCAAACCCCTGTGCCATGGCTATGTTGTCTTGTGGAAGCAATGGCTCATGTGAGTAGGTAAAACCAGCTAGATATGTATCATTACCATTACCGTCCACCAAGTTTCCAGTTCCACCAGGGCCACCAAAACCCTGACCGTAACTGCTAACCTTATAAACATCATTTCCTGAAAGATCATAAAGAAGAGCTTGACCCAAAGTGGCAGCAGCTTGAGAATGAACATCGGCGGTTTTGTAATCATCACCTTCCATATCAACAAAAAGACCAAACCCCATTATTGCGGAACCCTGCGACAACGATCCGCCACGATAAACATCATCACCGCCCAGATCAATAAGAGCACCAAATCCCATGAATCCCGAACCCTGGGAAACAGGCATATCTGAGTTATACACATCATTCCCAGACAGATCAGCAATTACGCCTATAGGTGAACCTAAAACCCCTATGCCATCCCCTCCAGAGAGATACAGATCATCTCCACCAGGATCTATAATCAAATCATATCTGGTTTCCCCTGTATAAGTATTTCTGCCACAATCACCAATAACCCAAGTGATATCACCATCAAGCGAGTAATCAATTACCCAACCTTCCACACCGGGAGCCTGAATTGTTCCAGATTCTTCTGGAATTTCTAAACCCATTATCAGACCAGTTATCAATTCAGCAGATGGAGGCTCAACAGCTTGCCACCTTGTAAGAAGTTCTGTGTATTGCTCAAGGTCCAGTTCTATTTCTTCTTCTGTAAATGGAATTGCAAATCCACGGCTGGAATACAAAAAACCCCACTGATCTGAAATAGTTGCAGAATCTTCAAAAGCCCACATAACCGAGCAAAGCAAAGCCAGAGAATCAGCACAGGAAAGAGATTCTATAACAGACAGGTAATCTTCTCTGTGGTTGCAAAGAACAGACACAAGAGAATCAACTCCACCTTGAACAGGCATGAATTCATAATCCACTGCTAGGTTATAAACTGAATCAGCAACCTGTGGCAGTTTCCACACATCTTGAATACAACTAACCACTGTACTGTCTGCCAGCCTGACAGAGTTGCCCCAGTTACGATCAAAATTCATTCCTTCAACGGTCATACCAACTGAATCTAAAGCAGAATTCGCTACATCCATCACTGAAGACGGAAGCAAGGAAACAAGCAGGTAACTAATGATTAGGGCAGACAAAATTCCTCCTGTGAAGTGGGTAAAGAGAAAATATAATCGCTTCTTGACAAATTATAAAGAAACCATAAGAATCATCACATGAAATGGGGGTGACTTCAAAGTGAAGTCTGAGATTACACCCCTGTGAGCATGCGAAACCACCGGAGAAAACCCATGAACACACCTTTTACAATTAGCACCGTTACTAAAATCTTTTCACAGGTTCAAAAAACCAATCCAATGATCCACCACATCACCAATAATGTGGTAATGAATTTCACTGCCAATATCACCCTTGCCATGGGGGCATCTCCTGTGATGGCTCCTTCAATCGCAGAATCTGCTCAGATGGCCGGTTATTCAGGTGCTCTTTTACTTAATATTGGCACAATCAATCCAGAACTTTTGAAAAGCATGGTTGCCGCAGGAAAAGCAGCCAATGAAAAAAACATCCCAATAATTCTTGACCCAGTGGGAGCAGGTGCAACAGAACTCCGAACAAAAACAATTAAAACCCTTCTTTCTGAGCTGAAAATATCTGCAGTCCGTGGAAATGCAGGCGAGATTCTTTCTCTTGCTGGAACATCAGGAAAAGTACGAGGCGTGGACTCTCTGGCCACAGGAGAAGGTTTTGAAGACATTTTTAAAACCTTTGCTGCAGAAACAGGAATTATCACTGCAGTAAGTGGTGAAACCGATTTCATTACAGACGGCACAAACTGGATAAAAGTACACAATGGAAACAGAATGATGACCTCAATCACCGGCACAGGATGTGGTGCAACCACTGCTGTGGCATGTTATGCAGCCACTGGCTCTTCCCTGCTTCATGCGGTTGCTGCCGGTATAACATGTTACAATATCGCCGGTGAAATAGCCTGTGGACTTTGCAAAGGGCCAGGTTCATTTGTTCCTGAATTCATAGATCAACTATTTAATCTTTCTGAAGAAACCATTACTAATGTGTCTCGTATTGAAACTAATCTATGAAACCTGATCTTCATGAAGCCCTAAAGTTATATCTGGTAACCGACCCTGTCCTCCACCGAGGGCGGGGTATTATTCAGACCTGTGAAGAAGCTCTTTCTGCAGGTGTGAAGATTGTTCAACTGCGAGACAAAACAGCATCAACAAGATCGCTTTTCGAATCTGCATCAACCCTTAAAAATCTGTGCCAAAAGCATTCCAGCTACTTTATAGTAAATGATCGCATTGATGTAGCACTAGCGGTAAAAGCAGATGGAATTCACCTAGGGCAAAGCGACATGCCAGTAAATATCGCTCGTTCACTTTTGGGTAAAAAATCAATTATTGGAGTTTCAGTAAGAACAGTTGAAGAAGCAAAAAGAGCTTTTGAACAAGGAGCTGATTACCTGGCAGCAAATCTGGTATTTCCAACAGAAACCAAAAAAGACATTAAAGAACCTTTGGGGCTTGAAATGGTTTCCATCCTTTCAAAGGCTTCATCGTTACCTATGATCGCAATCGGTGGGATCAATCCGGAAAACACATCCCTTGTGATAAACGCAGGCTGCACCGGAATAGCAGTGGTAACTGCCATAATGAATGCAGATTCACCAGCTTCAGAGGTGAAGAAATTCATAAAAGCCCTCACCAATTATCACACCATTAAATAGGCTAATGGCTTCCTGTATTTTTCATAAACAACTAAAGTTCAACAATCTGCGGGTAATGAACAACAGCTTTAAACATATTATTGTCTCTATCGTTGATAAACTCAATATTGCTGTAAGCTTTTAAGGCTCGACGAATTCCTGTCCCCAACCCTCTGTAGGGAAGTATTCTGGTGGCAAACGAAGTAAGAATAGGGTTTCTGATGTTTGAGTTACCGCTCTTTATATTTGAGATAGTTAAGTTGTTTGGCAAATGTCCGGGATTGATGATCTCAAATCTGTTGCTGAATACCATGATTCGTATTGGTGATGAAACAAAATAGTCTCTGTGGATAATTGCATTTGTTATCAGCTCTTCAAACACTATTTTGGGAATTTCAAGTTCCCCAAGAGAATTCACTCCCTGACCATTCTGAATCCTTCTGATATTTCTTAAAATATATTTCAGAGAACCATCAAACATGTCTTTTATTGTACCGGAATAATCTTCGCTGTCTATGTAATTATCGTCACTTATCTCAATGCTGGGATAATGCACACATTTTATAATAAAAACTGGCAGTCTGTATACAGTGTTCTTACCAAACAGCAGTGCCCCAGCAATGTTAAGAGTGCCGTTTCTACTTAAATCCATGTTCTCTATGATTTGATGTAAAGGCAGATCCTGTTCCTCAAATTCCTCACCGAATTGCTTTCTATAAAAAACTGAAAACACTTTTTCATCAATGTTGTCAGCAGTCATTCTTGGGACAAGAACTTCATCGCCATGTAACAGTCCCGAACTCTGATACATCCTCTGGATCTCTTCGCGAGAAGTAGCCTTCCTTTTGTCTGCTCCGTTTTTTACCCAGATAACTCCATTCCTGTCCATGTAAGGCTTAGAAAACCCCGTTTGAATATGAACCACCATGACAAGACCTTCAGCGAAAGAATAATTCCTGGTAAGAGGGTTGATAGAAGGCTTGATCTGCTGAGAGGCTGCGTTTGAAATTAGGTTGTTGATTCTGTTTATATCAACGCGAGTTAAACCGGATATGGAACCATCATCAGAGACGCCGATCAATAACATTCCACCTATTGTGTTGCTGAAGGCTATCATCTCTTGTGCAGTGGAAAGTTCGTTGGTAACATCCGCTTTGAATTGATGGCTGCTATCTTCATCACGGGCAATAATCTGCAACAATTCACTGTTGTCTATGCTTTTCATAATTCACTCCCCTTGCTTCTGTTCTCAGTAAGAATATGCTTTAGATCACAACGGGGGAGCAAGTAGCTGAAGAACAGTCTTCAAATCATCCCACAGCTTAAGCCCCGAAAATATTCTTCTTCTCAAAATCAGGTAGATAGTTATCCGGTGAAGTATCAGGTTCTTGAATGAGAACATTTACAAAACCAAGTTCTTCTGCAGTTTCAACAGCCCTCCAGTACTGAGCAGATGAAAGCTTTCTGGAAAGAAGTACAAAATCTTCAGCTCTGTAAACAGGGTTATACTGTGACATAAGGCTTAAGGATATTTCTTTTGAAATTGAAGCTATAAAGGTTAAAACTTCCGCAGTTTCTGCAAGGTCGTTGGGAAGAACCAAATGCCTTACACACAAACCTCTGTAAGCAATATTTTCTTTTATGACCAAAGGCCCAACCTGGCTGAACATCTCTTTCAAAGCCGCTTTTGCAGCTTCAGGATAACCTGGCGTATCCGAATATTCCATGGAGCATTCTTCACTCCAATACTTAAAATCAGGCAGATAGATATCCACAAGACCACGGAGCAATTGAAGAGCATCTACAGATTCAAAACCGTTGGAGTTCCAGATTACAGGAACAGTCAAACCTTTGCTTTTTGCAATTCTGATGGTTTCTGCAACAAGTGGCAGATAATGCCCGGGCGAAACAAATCCCACAGTTGAACAACCTTGTTTCTGAAAAATAAGTAACTGATCTGCAAGGGCATCTGGAGTGTATTCTGCCCCTCCACCACACCTACTTATCTGGTAATTCTGGCAGTAAACACAGTTCATGGCGCAGTGATTAAAAAACACATTGCCAACTCCACTTTTTCCTGTGAAAAACGGTTCTTCACCTTTGTGGATAACAAGTGAAGCTACCTCCATTACAAAACCAGCACCACAATAACCTTTCTCACCTGAAAGCCTGTCCACGCCACATCGGCGTGGACAGAGCAAACAATTGTTAAAGATAACTGTGAGCCTGATCTATAGCATCATTTAACATCTCGGTACCTGGAATAACAAATCTTCCACCTTTGATAATAAATGTTTCTTTGCCACCAGGATGAACTACACTGATAGAATCAAGCGAACTGTAAGGAAGAGTCACATCTGTGTGCTTATTTGTATAAGCAAGAGAAGGATCTTCTTTGCGCTGAATAGTCTTTTCATTGTCTACTGCAATCATGGTTTTACCGGTGATTGGAGAAGGCTTCTGAGAATCTTCCGACCAAGAGTAACAGGTATCACCAACTGCAAAGTGAGGTCCCATCTTTTCAAGAATAAGAATTGGAAGTAAACCCATTATCTTGTGCTTCAAAGCCATTTCATAAACCACAGTGTTAGTGCCTATGGCAAATTCCCCAAGTGGAAGAGTTTTGTGAGGGAAAAAGAGATTCTCGGTAATGTATTCTTTACCTCGCTGCAAATCATCAAAATTCTCACATGACCAGTCAGACACATAACCATCTTTGAACTCAAGACGAATATTGTCATATTTTAAACCTCTTAAAAAAGATTCTTCCACATGAAGCAACCCTGTTGTTCCCTTGAGTTTAGGTGATGTGAAAACTTCACCAAGAGGAATATTTACCGAAGCAAGACAGTTTTCGAAGATTGTCTCTTTCTCTGGATTGGCCATGGGGCACAAAGAGACTTTGAGATCAGTTTCGTTACTGCCGCTACCAAGAACATGAGCATACTCTGCACCATCCATAGCATCAATAATAGCCTGTTGAATAGGCCTGTAAACCTTGTTAGAAAGCGTGTTTAATTTTACAGTATCTTTGAATATCTCCTGGAAATCACCCTGTATTTCAGGAGAAGGAAATGCTATTATTTCAAAACTGGTTTCATCGCCAGGAATGAAATTATTGGCAATCATCCGAAGTTTTTGTGTCTGCTTGTTAAAAAGGCCAGAAGTTTTTTCATCTGCTTTGTTTGCTTCAGCTTTCAAAACTGGGCTGAATGGTTGTTCTCCAAAAACTTCAAGATAAGCCGACCCTGAATAACCCGACAGTACATCAGTCATTCCACTGAAAATTTCTTCAACTGCAGTTATTCTATTTTCTACCATCTTTTCAGTGATGCTAAGGGCGTAATCAAACCTGTGGTCGTAAGCAGCTTGCCTGTTGAGTTTTGTTCCCTGAACCATTCTTATAAACATTTTCAGCCCGTACTTTTCAAAACCGGCGATAAGTCCTGGAACCATCCGTTCGTAACCTGCTGGAATAGAAAGCCCTAAAGAATTTTTGATCGAGTAGTCCATACCAGATTCATTAAAGCCCTCAATGTAACCGTCAACCATGGTATCAACAATCAGTTTGATATCCTTTTCTGGAAGCGAATTAACAAATGAAGCAGTTTTGAAATTATTCTCTGTTATTCGAGTTCCATACCTGTAGAGATATAAAAGATCTTCAGCAGTGGCAGAAAGTGCGATATCAGTATAAAAACCACTTGCCGGATTGTATGTGTCAAAATAGCTTTTTTCAACTAAATCTAACCTGACCTCTGCCCATCTCTTTTTCATAAGATCAACAAAACCAGACTGCCCAGCGAATCTGGCTTCCAACCATTGGTCAGCTGATCTTTCGATAGCAATGGTTCTGCCTTTAAACGCTTGCTTGAACAGAAAAAGAACCCTATAAGAATATGTTGATACAAATCTTCCAAGTTGCTCACCAAAAACTTCAACTGCTTTTACCGGATTGGCAAGTCCATTTTCATAAGCCTTATCAATAAGCAGTGCATGGGCTTCCTGGTTAAGTTCCTTGATTCTTTCAGGGCTAGCTCCATCTTTTAACTCATTGTAAATCGTAAAGGAGAAAAGAATTCTTTCCCCTGTTTGCCTAAGAAAATTATCAAAAGGGGTTTCTGTTCCAAGTTCACTAAGGGATTTTCTGATATCCTGTTCTTTAGCCATGGTTATTCTCCTCCGATTCCATACCCCGAATAATCCGGGCATACTCTGAATTTCGTTTCAGCAATTCGCTGTGAATTCCTGTATCCGAAAGCTTTCCATTACTAATAAAAAGTACTATTTCACTCTGTTTCACTGTGGCTTCTCTGTGTGTAACAACAAGGGTAAGGGTATTCATCTGGCTGGATCGAAGGTTATTCCAGAAAGCCTGTTCTTTCTCGGCGTCCAGGGCGGCTGTGCAGTCATCAAGCAAAAGCAGAGACGGTTTTCCAGCAAGAGCTCTTGCAATTGCTATTCGCTGCCGCTGACCACCGCTTGCTCCAACACCCCTTTGACCTAGAATTTTATTTTCTCCAAGCTCATCCTGGCCGATACCGGCCATTTTCAAAGCATTTTTAATGTCTAAATCTGAAACTGAATCTCTACCGAATCTAACATTTTCATCAACCGATTCACCAAGAAGAACTGAATCTTGAGGAACATAACCGAGAGCGGATGTAATATTCGCTTCATTTATATTCATCCCGTTAACAGAAATGCTGCCTGAATTCACAGGAAGCAACCCTGCAAGAACTTTAAGAAGAGTTGTTTTTCCTGAACCCACCTGGCCTACCACTGCAGCAACACAAGGAGCTTTCAAATGAAAACTTACATTGGAAATGCCACTATTATTATCTTCACGGTAGTTAAAACTAGCATTTTTTGCTTGTATCTCCGTAATTTCAGCCAGCTTCAAAGAATCTTTCTTATCAACTTCCGACTCAGGGTAATCCATTACTTCCATTTCTCTATCAATTGAAACAAATGCTTGGCGAGAAGCTACAAACAGATTCGGAATATCCATCATTGGAGCAAGAAGCATATCCAAATAAACATAAAAAGCATAAAAATCACCAATGCCTATTTTTTTATCTATAACCATTAACCCACCAACAAGCATCACTGTAACTTTGCCTACTTGACCTATAATACTGTAAAGACCATGAACAATCATTTCCAGCTTAACAAGAGAAAAATCTATATCAAATCGTTCATCAAGAAGACGATGAAGTCTGGCTGCTAATGGTTTTTCAGCTCTGTATGCTTTAACAATGGCAATGCCATCAAATGTACTATCTAAAAGATCATTTGTGTGGCTGGTTGCTTTTCTGCTTGCAGTAACCTTCTTCCCAAGTTTGTGCTCAACAGTATAAAAGATAAAGAGCATAACCGGCAGAGGTGCCATGGCAATCAAAGTAAGTTTCCAGCTCATGAAAAACATCACAGCCATGCAAAATACAAGCCTTGATGTGGATTCCAATGCCCTGAAAAATGCACTGCAACTGAACCATGCAATCCTTGGATAATCTGTTATATCATCCGTGAGACGAGTGGTTAAATCCCCTGGTCGGAATTTGTTAAAAAACCGCCAGTCCTTCCTCATTATGGCTGCAAACACATCATCTCGAACTAAAATTCCAATTGTACTGTTGATAATTGCCCTGGCTCCAGGATACAATCCTGCAACAAATCTTGCAATAGCCAATCCAGCAAGTATCCATATAATATTGTTAAAACCTGCAGAATCAGGAGTACCAAGAATTGTGTGTACATTATCCAGCAGATATCTGAATACCAGTGGAAAACCAAGGGCAACAATACTTGAAAGCAGCGTAAACAGTATCAAAAAGAACATGTATTTGCGTACAGGTTTCCAGTAATTAAATATCCATTTCAAATATTTTGACCATTTGCTTAAACCTTTACTGAGCAATTGAATCACCTCCAAACTGAAGATTGTACAGTTTTGAGTAAATTCCTTTTTTGCTTAGTAGTTCTGCATGAGTACCCTGTTCTGCAACAATTCCATGGCGAATAACAATTATCTGTGAAGCATGAACAATTGTTGCAAGCCTGTGGGCCACAACCAAGGCGGTTCTTCCCTGCATGGCAAGATTGGTTGCTCTCTGTATTCTCTGTTCTGTACCAGGGTCCACACTGGAAGTAGCCTCATCAAGCACCAGAATTTCAGGTTTTCTAAGCATTGCTCTAGCAATATTTATCAATTGCCTCTGCCCCATGGATAAATTAGCACCACCTTCGCTTATCTTGCCATCAAGACCTCCTGGAATTTTTTCAAGAAGCTCAGAAGCTTCTATATACTTTAAAGCTTTTTCCTGTTCTAAGCGGGATACAGAATGATCAAAAACAGTGAGGTTTCCGGAAAGAGTTCCAGAGAACAGATTAACCTCTTGCAAAACAAGCCCCAAGCCACTTCGCCAAACATCAAGAGTAAAGTCATTAATGTTAACACCATCTATGGTTATTCTGCCTTTTTCAATGTGGTGAAATCTCATAAGTAATGAAACAATGGTGCTTTTACCTCCACCACTATCTCCAACCAGGGCTATTGTATGTCCTTTGGGAAGGGTAAAACTCACTCCCTTGAGAGCCCATTCCGCCTCTTCCGAGTAACGGAACCACACATCCTCAAACTCAATCTTAGTCCAAGGATTTGGGAAGCTGGCAATCTTCAAGTTTCCATCTGGTGTTTGTGTTGTAGTATCAAGAATTTCCATAAGTCTTTCACCGGAAGCAAGAGCTCTCTGTATCTGATTCAAGGTTTCTGAGAACATCACAAGAGGTCCGAAAAGTCTTCTGGTGTATTCAACAAACATTACAACAGTACCTACAGTAACAACTCCGCTGATCACACCAGGCCTTCCTGAAACCAATATCACGCCTATTGCTGCCACCTCAAGAGAGCCAAGAAAACTCCAGAAAGTGTATTCCCACAAGTGAGCTTTTACTTCCTTTTTGAAATAATTCTTCCCCTGATTATGCATTTTTTTTAGTGCGTAACCTGTTGTGCCAAAGACTTGTAGTACAGGAACAGCACGA
This sequence comes from Candidatus Sabulitectum sp., assembly GCA_029938555.1. GTDB lineage: Bacteria > Fermentibacterota > Fermentibacteria > Fermentibacterales > JCC-6 > Sabulitectum. Next base: position 87,908 of record JAOZUR010000002.1, read on the forward strand.
ACATATTCCGATGCTACTGCTGCAATTGATGCATAAGATTTTCGAACATCCATCCACATGCCACGCATTCTTCGAAGTACAAATGCCGCAAGAAGCCCAACTGGAATTGTCATCGCTAAAACTCTCACTGCTATGTAAGCGTTTGCTTTGTACATGATGATAAGCGTGCCAATAACCATAAGTGCATTCCTAAGCAATGCCATGCTGGTTTCACTGAAAAGCATACGCACCCTCTCAGTATCACTTTCTACACGGGCCATGAGTTTTCCAGATGGATTGGTATGAAAAAACCCCATGGATAATGTCATCACATGATCAAACAATTGCCTTTTCAAAGATCGAATTATGGAAAGCCCAATCTTGGTGGTTAAAATCACTTGTAAATAAGAAATGGCCATTGTAACAAGAAAAATTGCTGCAAAAAGCCCCGATAGTTTCACAATCTCTGCGGAATTTCCAGCAGGAATAGCGTCATCAATCACAGCTCGAAGCACAAGAGGGCCAGCAAGCTCTCCTGCTATTGCAAATAACAACAAAAGAATAGCTAAAGCAAATGCTTTTTTGTGTGGTTTAAGATATGGTAAAAATCGCAAAAGAAGCTTTTTTGAGCTTACATTTGGGCTTTTATTCTTAGAATTTTCATCATAAAAATTATTTATCACTGTGGTTCTCCGTTCAAATCAATAAAACTCAGCATTGATTGCTGAAAGAAAAAGAGGGTTATTTACGAAATAAGAGCGAAAGCTCTTTTAGAATACTGAATTTCTCTTGATCATTATTAACCTCCAAGGTTGAACGGGGTATCGGTACATGAATGATACTTCATAACTTCAATTTGTCAATCAGAAAAAATTGCTATGGAACAAACCGGGTTTCTTTATGGTATATTTTTTACTGCATAAAGAAAAGAATGGAGAAGGTTTGATGAGAAACAACGCAGGAATAACGGTTACAGGAGCCATTCTGTTCATGGCGCCAACTGTAAATGCAGATGCCTCTGATGTTCAGTCATTTATTGAATCAGAAGACTGGCAAACCATTAAAACCATTTGGAGGATAGCTGACAAAGTGAAACCACCGGTGGACATATATAATTTTAGTTCCACATCTTCGTTAACAATGGAAAAAGGATTTTCACTTCAAGCGGCTATTGACTCCCTTTTTCTTGAAAATGAAATTAACAACCCAGAGCTTCGCCAAGCGGTTTACCTGATCCAAAGGATCACTTTCGTACGCATCGTTCGTCTGACCTCGCTGAACCCCTCCTTAATCATGAGAATGGCTCCCCCATGGACTGAAATCGTTCAAGACAACCTACTCTTTAATTTTGAGCAGCGAATAACAATACTCTCAGATCTTGTGGAATCAGGTGAAATTACCGCAGTAGAGTTTACCGCTGCAAGAGATACCCTTATGGAGAGAGCAGAAACCTGGGCTATGCTTGAGATACTGCAGGAGGTTCGAACATACCGGAGTTATGACTATGATGGTTGGCAACCAGAGATAGTTGATGCAGATCTGATTCTGGAACGGCTTGACATATCATACAGAGCCGCACTCGACACCCTGAGCAAACCCAAACTCTCTTTAAACGCTGAATCATTTCAGGTTGTTGTTGATCAACACAGGCAATTCATGGCAAGATACGAAACATTTGTAGAGGCAAAACCTGTTCTCAGAATCCTTCTTATGGATCTAATAAACCCTGAAACCATGTTGTAGGGAAAGAGAATAAATGAATAAGCAGATCGCTTTTGGAGGCTCGCTTCTGTTAACAGTTCCTGTGGTAAATGCAACTGCAACTGGAACTCACATTCAGCAAGCAGAAATTCAGTCAGTTATTGAATCACAAGATTGGTCAACTCTGAAAGAGATCTGGCAAATTACAGACCGGTTAAAACCTTCAGAAGAGTACTATGAATTCCCAATGGTTACAGAAAAAGGAGACTCGCTGATTTCTCTTGTTAGTTCTCTGTTTATGGTCACAGACTTTGCTTCTCCAGCAACCAGAACAGCTGTTTCCTTAATCCAGAGAATTACTGAAACCAGGGTTTTGCGTGCCAGCAGGGCCAACATGAATATGCTAACTCGAATGATTCCCCCTTGGGGTCTTCTTGTGCGAGAAAGTCAGCTTTTCAATTTTGAAGAGCGAATAACAACACTTACCAGCCTGGTCAGGGCAGGGGAAATAACCCCCCGCGAATTCCTAACTTCAAGAGACTCTCTTCTAAACCGGGCTGAAACCCTGGCAGTTCTTGAAATACTGGAAGAAGTTCAACAGCAGTCTGATTACGGATTTTTCACTGATCAAGTCCACGGACTTGATACCGATATAATCCTGGCTAGGTTAGATCTGTCCTACAGAGCTGCACTAGACACTCTTAGCAAAGAAAACCCAAGTGAACACATGGAACACTACCAAGTAGCAGTTCAACAACACGAAGATTTTCTGATAAGGTATGAAGATTTTGAAAATGCAAAACCCGTTCTTAGAATCCTTCTTACCGACCTTATGGAGGCAAAGATCTGAACTCCAAGTGGTTTGCTTTTGAAGTAACTGAAAAATGCAATCTTAGCTGCTCGTTCTGCTACAATGTGTGGCTTGAAAAACATGTGCAGAAAAAACCAGAACTCTCCCTAAGTGAAATCAAAAAAATACTTATGAATATCTCAAATACCAACGGTGCAATTGGGGTGACTTTTACAGGAGGAGAACCTCTACTAAGAGATGATCTTCCAGAAATAGTAAGAATTTGCAGACAAAGTGGAATGAAAGCGGCCATCGCTACAAATGGCACTCTTCTTACAAAAAAACTAGTAAGGGATTTGGTAAAAAGTGGCATTGAGCACTTTGATATAGGGTTCTCCGAACCATCCACAGAAACTCGGCTTGCACTGGCGTTTGCAGCAAAATCAGGATGCACTGTTACAGCTTCTATCTGCATCCACAAGAACAATTATGAAAGAACAGGGATTCTCTGTGAGTTAGCGTCAGTTCTTGGGGCAGATGCAATTGCTTTAAACCGATTTATAGCCACAGGAAGAGGAAAACAGCATTTACAAAATCTGCAATTGAGTAACGAGAATCTTCGAACTGCATTAAAACTTGCAGACAAAGCTGCGGTTTCAGCAGGTTTATACATTTACGCTGGTTTACCCATTGAACCCTGCATTGCATCCAACACAGAATTTCCTGCAATTGTTTTTTCCACCTGCCAGTGCGGTGAATCAAAGTGGGCGATTGACTCACAAGGTTATCTTCGAACCTGTGAACAGAATGTAAATCTTCTAGGAAATCTGCTAACTAGCCCCTTTTCTGAAATATTAAAAGTCAAAAAAATGGAAATCCATCAGTTTAAACAAAAAAAGCATTCAGATAAGTGTTTCGACTGCTCTTTGCCACAAAAGTGCAATGGTGGCTGTAGATTCGGCTAGCAAAATTTAATTCATTACTCAGTCTGTTGAAACCTTCTTGATATCTTCATCAATTATCTTCTGCTTCTGTTCACCGCGGAGTCTTCGAATTGTACGGAGAATCCAGACCATTTCAAGGGCAAAAAGTGTAAAAATAAGAAACAGTAAAGAAAGAATAAGCAGACCTGCAACTGCGTCAGAATAAACTCCTGACCCTTCCATTGAAACAAGAAAAAAGTTGAAAAGACCGTGAAGCATTATTGCAATAAGCAAACCCGACAGAATGAAACCTTTTTTCTTACCATTAAAACGAACCTGCCCTACAGAGTAACCAAGAATGGCTCCCCAAAAAGCATGGCTTGGTACTGAAAGAAGTGCTCTTACAATTGCTGTACCTAACCCACCTTCAAGTACATAAAAAATATTTTCGACGGTTGCAAAACCAAGTGCAGCTGCCACTCCGTATACAAGACCATCCATGGGTTCATCAAACGCTGATGACCTGGCACTGTACAGAAGTATAACTAGAAGCTTAAAAGATTCTTCAGGTAAGGCAACATTTACAATCATATCGTATAAATTATATAATATTAAATTAGAACCACTTAACACACCAAAGCCACTTAAAATGTTTTCAACTATTACAACTGGAATAAAAGCCAGCCCACCGTACAACAAAGTGACCGTAAGTACCTTTCGCGGTTCTCTATTTCTGTCTCTTTTATAGAAAAAAAGCAAAAGCAAAATACTGGGAAGGAAAGTAAGAACAAAAGTAATAACTGGCAACATATAAAATTTCCTTTCTTATCAGTAAAGAAAAAATACAAGATAATTCCTGCCTACAGAAAATGCTGTAACGCCTTGTTCGGCATCAGTAGTTTGTGTGCCAGACTCCGTAGTCATCCAGCAGAACGTATGAATCACACTGCTTGTCGTCACAGCACAGCCATGACAATTCGATCTCAAACACTCGCCCGTCAGACAGTCGTTTTACCCTTGCGATGATATCCTCATGCTCATTGGGAGGTCCGAGTGCCTGGAGTTCAAAGGTATCCCTGTACGACGGATTCGTCTTCTTCAGTTTCTCGTATTCTCGCTGATCCCAGCCACCGATTACGTACGGCTCCTCCCACGGAAAGTCCTCCGTGCCAGTGACGATGATAGGAAGTGAGAGATTCTTTAGCAGATAGGATCGATAGCGACTCGAGTTCTGCATCGTGCGCTCGTTATCATCACCAAGAATAACATGAATGCGTTTGTCGTCGTCGTCCATTTCATCTCCTCCCGAACCATTGAACTCACTGGTTTTTATACAGCGCAGCGGAATAAAAATCCAGTGCAGTGATTTGTTATGTGTTTTCCTTATTTTTAGTTATAAGTTTTTTCATTTCTTTATCAAAATCTGATTCTATTTTTTGCATTTTATTAAATTGGGCATATTCAATAGATGCCTTATCCATAGCCTGTTTGTGTGAAACAACTCCCTTTCCACTCAATACTTTAAATTCATTAAAAGTAAGGAAATTATTTACACTTTCTGCAAATGCTTCCATTGTGAAAGAAATCCTATTTTCAATAATATTTTCAATATAATCGAAAAATCCAGAAATTGTCCGTTCAAGTTTTTTAATTTCATTTTCTTGTAGATAATTATTTGCAACTTTTGCATCAGATTTCAGAATTCTACCTTCGGGAGAATTTTTCCATGCTTGAAGCCCCATAAATTCATTTTCGGCATTTGCAGTGTTGTAAATGATCTCAGCGGCTGTTTGACCTGATATTGCAAAATGAAATTTGTTTTGTATTGTGGCATAAAAATTTTTAGTTGTTTCTGATTGCGAATTATAATCTATACTGCATTCAGCAAAAATATCGGTTATTTGTTGGTAAATTCGACGTTCACTTGCCCGAATTGAACGAACTCTTTCGAGCAGCTCCCTAAAATAATCTTTACCAAAATATCTACCGTTTTTAAGCCTTTCATCATCAAGAATAAAACCTTTTATCATGTACTCTTTTAGCCGTTCTGTTGCCCAAATTCTAAATTTTGTTGCCTGTAATGAGTTTACCCTATAACCAACTGATATTATAGCATCGAGATTATAGTGTTTTGTCTTATACTTTTTACCATCTTCGGCAGTATGTTCCAAAATGGAACTAACTGAATTTTCATCTAACTCCTTCTCTTTTATGATGTTATTTAAATGCTTTGTTATAGCTGGTCGTTGTACTCCAAACAACTCTGCCATTCTTTTTTGTGTTAGCCAAATACTTTCGTTATGAAAAAATATTTCAACTTTTACCTTGCCATCCGGGGTAGAGTAAAGCAGAAATTCGGTTAATTCCTCTCTAATTGTTAATTTATTTTTCTTGTTCATATATATACCTTTAGATTGATTATAGTACCTATTCAGTATCTTCACATTTTTCAATATTAATATTTAATTTCAAACGATACATCCTTTGCTGCTTCTACGCATAGCTTCATATCATGCAAACCAGCTCTGTGCTGACTTGAATAAGGATAGACCAATTCCGAGTCTTCTATATTTCTTTGAAACTAAAATATCAGAGATTAAACCATAACTGTCTTTCTGGTATATAGGTAGAAATTTAGCAATACTTATTATACTGTAGCCAATGATACTACCTGCTCTTTTCGCCAAAAATATTGTTGCCTTTTCTAATTCAATTTGTTTTGATATATGATCCATGAATCGGATTGATCCATCCTCTGAACAAGAGAAGAAAGAATCAAGATCTTTGTGAAAGTTCATCAGTTCTTGCCAAAGCTCAATGACTTCTGGAAGATCAGTTCGTTCAGTTGTTCTAAATTTTATTGCTCTTCACCCTCGCTTCAGAATTACCAAGGAGATAATAATATCCCATTGCATAAATCACAAGGGGTTTGTTGAGTACCAATTATTGGTCCTGGATTATTTATCCGGGTAGAAGCTCGTAAATGATATTATTTACTCAGTGAATTATATGCCACGAAGAAAGCGATTCTCGTTCATAAATATCTTATGGGTATAGACTTGATCGGCATACGCCAATGGCGTATACTCAGTTCATGAAATTCAAAACAAACCCAAATATTTACGAATCAGGTTCAGGGAAAAGCGGATCTTTACGACTGATCTACTATTTGGATCTTCCTGAGGATATTTACATGATTCTCATTTACCAGAAAATGAAGCAAGAGAGCATAACTCCTGCTCAATCGAAAACATTTAAGAAATTAGTTAAGGAGAACTTGATATGAGAAGTAAAGATTTTGATCTGCTGGGCGCCAGCATTGAAGAGGCCGGTGATATTAAGACTGGGCGTAAAAAGCCTGCTCGTGTTTTTGAGATGAATCCACCTGAGATTAAGAAAATTCGAAATACACTTCATGTTTCTCAACGTGAATTTGCCTTGATGATTGGCGTAAGTGTTCGAACTCTTCAGAATTGGGAACAAGGCAGAAGGAAACCGGAAGGTCCAGCTAAAGCATTATTGCGAATAGCATCAAGGAATCCCAATGCTGTTCTTGAGGCTCTTCACGCAAAATGAGTCTTATAATGCAAGAGACAAAAATCTATAACTTAATGACAGTTATCTAATTATGGTAGTATATAACATAAAATAAGAAGGTTTAGTAAATTCAGATTACGCAAACTGTGCAGAGCAACGCTTTAACCTGCTTGACTTCGATCAACTCTTAAAGTCCTGTTTAACAATAGCGATAAACTCATATCCTTTCTCACATGCAATCACCCTGTACCTTGAGAAATGATCCTTAAGATTATGCTCTTCGATATATACAAACTGTAACCGTTAGTTGTCTATTTAGTGCCATATTAAGCATATACATGCCTTCAATATTCTATCACATTACTAACGCTA
>JAOZUR010000002.1:95309-112210 GCA_029938555.1 Candidatus Sabulitectum sp.
AGTGCCATATTAAGCATATACATGCCTTCAATATTCTATCACATTACTAACGCTAATCAAAGCTTATTTACATCCTCGACAACACATACTGCATAGGATCTACTGGAATGCGTTGGGAAACGGATTTAACAAAAGAATACTTGCATTTAGAAACTCAACCGAATAGAATTGATTCTTAAGATGGAGAAATCAGAAAGAGGCAAAACTCGTCTCTTGCAAGTACTATTCTTAAGGCGGAAAAATAACGACTTCGTTTTATGGAAGGTGGAAAGTATGCGTTTAATTCTTACTGGAGATCTTCATCTGGGCAGGTCATCTTCTCGAATTTCAGATTCTCTGAACCCAGGATTGCTCCGTTCAGTATCTGCGTGGAGCAGAATTGTAGATCTAGCTATTCAAAAAAATGCCCAAATCGTCTGCCTCAGTGGAGATATAACTGATCAGGCAAACAAGTTCTGGGAATCTGTGGGGCCACTAAAAGAAGGAATCAACCGACTTGCTGCTAATGGAATACTTACTGTGGCAGTTGCAGGAAATCATGATTTTGATGTTTTACCCCAGCTGGCAGACCAGCTTTCATCTGAACACTTCAAACTGCTGGGCAGAAACGGCAAATGGGAAAGATTAGAGGTAAGGCTGACTAACGGAGAAGCCTTAAACATTAACGGCTGGTCATTTCCAGACAAGAATGTATCTGTCAGCCCTCTGGAAAGCTACAACCTAAATCACGATCCCAGTATTCCTACCATTGGTTTAATCCATGGGGACTTGAATGCTGTTTCTTCCAATTACGCACCTCTGGCTCTATCAAGCCTTCAGGCTCTGTCTGGGAACTGGCTATTAGGTCATATCCATGCTCCTGATCTGATCACAGGATCATCCTGGATTCTATACCCCGGATCTCCACAGGCACTGGATCCCGGTGAACCAGGGGCACATGGTCCATGGGTAGTTGAAATTGAAAACGGAAACTTTAACCAGCCGATTCAATACCCAATTTCCACCGTATGGTATGAAACACTAACCATAGATATTTCTCTTGTGCAAGAAGCAGTTGATCTTCCAAAGATTATCATTGAGAAAACAGAAGAGAAGGTCAAACTTATACTAAAAAAAGGTGGACCATTCCTTAAACACATTAGCCTTCGCTTAAACCTAACTGGAAATACTAAAATAGTTTCTCAAGTGAATGAAATCACAGATGAGCTGGTTTCAGACTTTCACCTTCTAATTGATTCAGTTCATGTGTCCATAAACAAAATAGAGAACAATACGCTTCCTGAAACAAACCTTAAAGAACTGGCACAAACAGGGACTGCTGTTGCGGTTGTGGCAGAATTATTACTAGAGCTTGAGAAATCGGAAATATCAGAAAAGTATGCAGAACTCATACAACACACTGTTAAACAGTTAGAGCAGCTTGATAAACCAGGATATTACCGTATTCCCAATTCCAAAATTGCCTCTAAAGAGAATGCAGTAAAATATCTTTCACAAAGCGGTAGAGCACTATTAACCGAATTGACAGGTCAGCGAAATGAAAAATAAAAGTCTTTACTTTAAAAAACTAAGTGTCAACAAAGTTAGAGATATCAAAATTAGTGATGGATTTGAACTGGAAAACTTTTGTGAAGGTATCAACCTGATTTACGGACCTAATGGAATTGGAAAAAGCACAACAGCTCAAACCATTCAAGAGTTGCTATGGCCGGGAAACAGTGAGCTAGAAAGGCCATCTGTTACCGGAACATTTGTAGAGAATGATACACAATGGTTTATAGATATAGATGCAGGTTATGTAACAATTTCAAACAGCAATCAAACAGCAAACACTCCTGTATTGGGCCCTTGGGAAAACAAATTCAGATATTTACTTGCTCTTCATGAATTAATAGTAGACAAAGGCACCGACTTTGCAAGGATCATTTCTTCTGAAAGTCAAGGTGGTTATGACCTTGATTCCGCTGGAAAAAAGCTGAAAATCAGTGATAGGCCAAAAAAGCCAAAGAATGTGCTTAATAAAGTCAAAGATGGGGAAAAACAGATAGAGCTTGCAAGAAATGCTCAACTTAAAGTTATAAAAAACCAAAGAACCTTGCCAGAACTTAAAGGAAAACTTAAAGAAACTATTACAGCCACTGAAAAAATCTTAAGACTTGAACAAGCAACTCAGTTAATTAAAGATAAATCAGCCTGTGCCTTACTTTTGGCTGAAATTAACACATTGCCTGAAGGCATAGGCAAACTTAAAGGAAATGAAACAGCTATCCTGAACAGGATCAAGCAGAACCGTTCTGAAATCAATAATCAGATATTTACTGGCAAAAGTAAAATTCAACAAACCCAAGATACAATCACAAACCTGCACCTGACCTCTGAATTGGTCAATTCGAATGTGCTAACCAACCTATCAGGTATGTTAATTTCACTTGAAAAGATAGAAATTCAAATTAACTCTCAGAACAGAGCCTTAATCACAGCCTCCAATGGCGAACATACAGCCAGAAGGAATCTTGGCGAAAAGGTTTCAAAACAGCAGCTCTCTTTTATTCAAATTGTAGAGAATAAAAAACTAACCTCTTTCGCCAGGTTAGCGGATAAATTAGATGCGGAAAAAGTTCTTCTTGACGAAAAACAACATTCACTTGAAAGAGAAGAAAACAGCAAAGTTTACGGATTAAAACAAGATCAAATTAACTCTGGTATCTCTTGTTTAAACAACTGGCTGGAAACACCTATTCAGTCCGAAACAACAAGTCCAATATTGCGTTTTACAGCAGCTTTTTTAACAGTTCTTGCTGTTCTTTTAGCTGTAATTTACAATCCCATCTGGGGTTTACTTATTGTTGTTGCAGTAGTTCTGTTTTTTATGGGAAAACCGCAGAAGCTTGCTAAAAATTCTTCTAACACTCGGAAGATATTCCAATTACATTATTCCAAAACAAAATTGCCAATGCCTGAATCCTGGGAAACTGAGTCTGTAATTTTTCAATTGCATACTCTTTTTGAACTTGTTGGGATTCGTATTCTTGAAGATCAAAGAATCAAAGATTTAGCTAAACTAAAAAAAGACAAAAGCTTATTTTCAGATAGGTTAGTTGAATTTAAGAAAACAAAACAGCTTATTGAAAACCAGCTTGGTTTTGCCATTGATATAGAACCAAGCTGGTTACCTCTTCTTATTCAAAACATAAGTCTTTGGCAAAGCAGCACAAATGCCCTTGAAGAAGCTCAAGACCAGCTTAATGTCTTAGAACAGAGTAAAATATCTCTTGTAAAGGATATTTCAGAAGAAGTTCGCCCTTTCCATTTCAACATAATTTCCTCTTCAGATCAAGCTTCTGAAGTTTTAGATGATCTTAAGAAAAGGTTTGCCGAATATCACCTGGCCATCCAGAAACAAAAAAATACTGAAAACAGAATAATCGAGTTTAAAAAAACCCTAAAATCTCTTGATCAGGAAAACCTAGATTTGCTCACTGGGTTAAACCTAAATAAATCTGAAGAATTTTTGATTAACGATTGGCTGAATTTAAGACCAGAATATCTTGACCTGAAGAATCAACTTACAAAACAAGTAGCGATAAGAGATCATCATATAAATCAACTTTCAGAGTTCCCCAAGCTTTTGACTCTAAATTCCCAAGAAATTCAGGAGCAAATTGCAGAATTCACTCTTGTCTCTGAACAGCGTGATAAACTGTCCCAACAAATAACTACAATCGGAATAGAAGTCGAAAATACTCTTAAGGGTTTTGAACTGGCTGATGCTTTGATAACTCATGAAGCAGCCCTGAATGAGCTTGTTGAACATGGCAACAAAGCTGCAGTTGCACTTGTGGGCAGTACACTTCTTAACTGGGTAAAAGAAGAATCCGTTTCCAATTCACGACCACAGGTTTTTAATCGAGCAAAGGAACTGATCACACGGTTCACACTGGGTCACCTGCAACTTATAATTGAAAACAACTCTGGGGAACCGGAATTCAAAGCCAGGGTAGGTGGCAGTTCTGCTCGGCCGGTTGAAGAACTTTCAACAGGCGAAAAAATCCAATTGCTCATGGCTGTTCGTACTGCTTTTATTGAACAAAACGAACCTGTCCAACTTCCTCTTCTTCTAGATGAGGCACTTGGTACTTCTGATGATCTGAGAGCAGGGCTCATCATAGATGCTTTGATAAAAATTTCACAAACCGGTCGTCAGATATTCTACTTCACAGCTCAACATGATGAGATTAGCAAGTGGAAAAGTAAACTACAGCTTAGTGGCACAGAATACAAAGAATTTGATCTAGGTGAGATCCGCAAACTGGAAGCATCAAAATATCAAACCTTTAAAATTTCACCTTTTCAGTTTCAAGATCCTCCCTCCCATAAAGGTTTAACCCGCATGCAATACGGAAGCATTCTGAATGTTCCAAACATCAACCCATTAGATAAAAACATTTCAAAGTTGCATTTATGGCATCTTATAGAAGACAATTCTGTTCTTTTTGAATTCCTAAAACTTCACATAACCAACTGGGGGCAATACGCAAATCTGGTGGAGTTTGGTGGAAAGAATCTTGTGAATGTTAAACCCATGCTAAAAGAGAAAATTTATGCTGCAGCCAAGGCTGTAAAAAGCGCATCTGAATCATGGCGGATAGGTCGAGGGAAAAAAGTGGATCGGTTTGTATTGCAAAACTCGTCTTGCATAACCGATACATTCATTAACCATGTATCAAATTTGGCTGATCAATTATCAGGAAATGCAAAAGAGCTGATAAACTCCCTTGAAAACGGAGCTGTTCCAAAGTGGCGTAAATCATCAACTAAAAAACTTTTTGAGTTTTTTGAAGATTCTGGTTACATTACCAGCGATTCTATTCTTTCACCGGAAGATATCAGAATTCGGGTGCTTGCCTCAGTTGCTAATGAGATAAATCAAGGTTTCATCAATACGACTTTTATTAACGGAGTAATCAGCTCGTTGCCCAAATAGCATAAAAAAGAACAGGCCACCGGAATACACCGGTGGCCTTAATACTACTCTATTCAATTAACCTATTATAAGGTTTTTGATATCGTCTTCAACGGTACCGATTCCAGCAATGCCAAAGTTTTCAACAAGCACATTCACCACTGTAGGTGAAAGGAATGCTGGAAGAGTTGGCCCAAGATGGATGTTTTTAACACCAAGGTGAAGAAGAGCAAGAAGAACTGTTACAGCCTTCTGCTCGTACCATGCGATGTTGTAAACAATAGGAAGATCATTAATATCTTCAAGTTCGAATACTTCTTTAAGCTTGAGTGCGATCAAAGCAAGAGAGTAACTATCATTACACTGTCCCGCATCGAGAACTCGTGGAATTCCACCGATATCACCAAGATTAAGCTTGTTGTATCTGAATTTTGCACAACCGGCTGTAAGAATCACAGTGTCTTTTGGAAGAGCATTAGCAAAATCTGTGTAATAGTTTCTTCCTTTCTGACGACCGTCGCAACCAGCCATAACGATGAATTTTTTGATGGCGCCTGATTTTACTGCGTCAACAACTTTGTCTGCAAGAGCGAATACCTGTTCGTGAGCAAATCCACCAACGATAGTACCTGTCTCTATTTCAATAGGAGCAGGAAGTGTTTTAGCCATTGCAATCACTTCTGAAAAATCTTTTTCGCCATTTTCAGCCCTATCTGCAATATCTTTAACGCCTGGGAATGCAACATTACCTGTGGTGAATACACGATCAATGTAAGATTTCTTTGGTGGAACAAGGCAATTCGTAGTCATAACAATTGGACCGTTGAAGGAAACAAATTCCTTGTCCTGAAGCCACCAGGCATTACCATAATTTCCAACAAAGTGATCATAATTCTTGAATGCTGGATAGTAGTTTGCAGGAAGCATCTCACCGTGAGTGTAAACATCAACACCTGTTCCCTGTGTCTGCTTCAGCAGTTCTTCCATATCTTTAAGATCATGACCGGAAATAAGAATGGCAGGATTGTTTCTAACGCCAATGTTAACTTCTGTGATCTCTGGATTACCGTAAGTGCTTGTATTTGCTTTATCAAGAATTGCCATTGCTGTAACGGCAATTTCACCAGTTTTCAGCACAAGACCGATCATTTCTTCAACAGTATGATCCTTAGTTGTGGAAGCAAGACCCTCAATCATAAAGTCAAAAATACTCTGATCTTCTTCGCCAAGAACAAATGCATGGTCTGCATAAGCAGCTACACCTTTAAGCCCATAAATAAGAAGCTCACGAAGTGAACGAACATCTTCATTCTCTGTGGAAAGAACACCAACTGATTCAGCTTTTTTCAAGAAGTCTTCTTTTGTCTCAGCTGTCCATACAGCACTATCATGAAGATCGCTTGTTATGTTAAATTTAGCTTTTAAGCCATCGCGAATGGCTAAACCCTGTTTGATGATTCCAATAAGATTATCGTTATCAAAATTCACATTAGTAACAGTTGTGAAAAGTGCTTTTGTTACAAAATGACTTGTTTCTTTGTTAACTTCGCCGGCTTTTTCTGCAACTACACTGATTCCTTTTGCTGTGTAAATCAACAAATCCTGAAGAATCGCTGTATCGCCTTTTTTTCCACAAATACCGTTAACTGTACATCCCTTGTTTCCCAGGGTTTCCTGGCACTGATAGCAGAACATACTCATGTTTTTCTCCTTGTTTTTTCCAGGAATTTCCCTGGATAACTGTTTAAACCACAAAACTATTTAATTACGACTAACACCTAAGCTAATATCTTCATTGATATAATCAGCCAAGGTAACAGAACCTAAATGCTTCTGAAGAAGCTTTTCAGTATCGCATATCAATCTGCTGAAAAGACAAGTTTCAACAGAACAATGTTTTCCTTCACCAAATAAACAGGCAGAGGTATCCGGCTCACCGTCAACAGCCCTGTAGATATCAAGAAGAGATACCTTTTCAGGATCAACTGCGAGAGAATAACCTCCACCTGGACCCCTTACTGCTTTTACAAACCCAGTTTTTATTAATCTCTGTAAAACCTTTGATGAGTGGTTGGCACTAACATTAAAAGCTTCAGCAATTTTGGAATTACTTAAAAGCTCTCCCTGTCTCTCTGCAAGAAGAATCAGAGCATGCATGGCAATTGAAGCTGCTTCTGAAATTTTCAACAACTGACTCAAGGTTTTCCCTTCGTTTTTAGTATTGTGGTACTCTAATGCCACTATATGTTTTTGTCAAGCCCCATGATGAATTTAAATCAAAACAGCTTGGAGGTACCAAGACCTTTTTCACAAGCCCTACTGATCACCACCAAACTGTTACGTACCAAAAACATTTACTATTTCAGGCGCAAGATTTTACATTTTCATTCGAAGATAGATTGTGGATATCAATTTTGTAAGAACCATTACTCCTAGAATCCCCAGCAAAACTGGATCAAAACTAGGGGAATCTGCATTCACATAAATCCGGTATCCAATCACAGCAACAATGGAAAAAACTGCAGCTAAAGAACAGTTTCGTTCTATGATGAGCTGATGCAAGGAAGAGCGCTCATCCTGGTATTTGCCCAGCTGAACCCAGATAACAATAGAGTCTGCCAATAACAATGTGACTAAAAAACCCATCAATAATTGCTTAACACTCTCTGAAACAGGAGAAACCCCCAGAACAATAAAAATTACAACAAACACCGCCAAATATGTCCAGCCCTGCCATGTTTTCGGCGCTATACCCCACCCTGCACTACGATACTTAAACCATTCTGGCTTACCGAACATCTGCCACCTCCGAAAAGTTAAAAAGATCCTCTACATAACAATCGAATACATGACCTAGCTGCAAAGCCAGCTTAAGAGAAGGAACATATCTACCGGCTTCGATTGAATTGATGGTTTGGCGGGAGACATGAACAATATCTGCAAGTCTTTTCTGGGTTAAACCCATTTCCTCCCTGCTCTCTCTGAGTCGATTAACTGTAAGCCCCATATAGTAACCTCCCAACCAGTGTGTGACAAGTATACTTTACGTAAAGCCAGCTTGTCAACTATGCTTTGAGTGTACAGGCTTTCTCAAGGACAAAAGAGCATTCTTAGAGTTTTATTTGTTTAATTAGAACCATAAACACATGAATCACGAGAAAAAGTATGATAAGTCTTCCCAATACTGATAAATTCTTATATTTTGTTTCTTTTTAAGACAGATTAAATCTTAATGATGAGCTGTTCCCTATCCACCTGGCTGATTCTTTCAGCAGTGAATGATTCTTTTTGATTTGATATGGCAATAACCGATTGATCAGCTTTTGTGTATGAAGCCATTATTGATGTAAGAAGAGTCATGTTTTCTTCTGTTTTTTTGCCTAAAAGCACACCCAATGGGCCTGGAATGTCCTGTATGTCCAATTGAATACCAAAACCCACTTCAAGCATTTTATCATTTTCTTCAGAAGAACGCCCCACAAGACCAATAGCCTCATCAAGAATAAACATTCTTCCTAGCTTAATCATTCGAGCATTATCTCCTGAAAGAATATTATTGTCTCGCAAGACTTTTAAACGAGTAGCATATCCAGGGTCAGTAAGAAGACAGCCCCCACCAGGAGAAGGGATGTAAGAAAATCCGTATGACCTAGCCATCTCCAACTGCCTAGAACGCCCTCTACCATTAAAATCAAGCAATTTGCTTCGGTCAACAATTCCAGCTTCTTCCATAGGAGTTGGGTCGAGTATTTTTGCAGAAAGAGGTCTCAAAAGAATGTCACCGGTGAAAGAAATATTTTTTACTCTGTTTAGTGAACCTCGGTTCTGGCTCATTGGTCTCTGCCCTACTACTTCACCTGAAAAAATGAAATCATAATCTTCACGCAAAGCAATCTCTTTCAATCTTTTAAACATGGTAGCATGACAGTCGATGCAGGGATTCATGTTTTTTCCAAAACCACTTGGTGGATCAAATAACAGAGAAACGATATCCTCAGTGAAATCAATAGGACGCCAAGGAACTTCAATAACTTTTGAAGCTTTTCTACCTGCTTCTATATCAAAAAATGGGCTATCGAAAGTTACAACCTCTACATGAATACCTTGTTCCTGAAGAACCTTAACAGCAAGCATTCCATCAAGGCCGCCGGAAAAAGCACCAAGAGCTCTCACTGTTTTCATTTGTGCCCCTCAAGTATTAGCCAATCATTTTGAACGGCAAGTTTTCGAAGTTTTCTTACTGGATGAACTGCTATTGCAGATCCGCAAAGATCAAGGATGTATCTGTCACCATAAGAGTCTCCAAGGGCAAGAGCCTGGGAAGGGTCTAAACCCAGCTGATCCATCATGGCAACAGCAGGAGCGATTTTCGCCTTACCGTAAGGTCTCTGGCCAATAAGGTGACCTGTGCATTTTCCATTCTTAACCACTGGAATACTGCCTCGAAAACTCGTAAAACCCAAACCCTCGGCAATGCTCTGAACAATAGGCGAAAGTGATGCGGAAAGAATAAATATTTCCGCACCATCTTCTTTGTGTTTATTCAGAATATCAAGAACCCCAGGTCTTACTTTTTTTAGAAGAAGAGGGGTGCATTGCTTTACCTCTTCATGAAGAACATCAACAGGCAATCCGCTGAAGTAACCTCGGTTCCAACCTCTACCCTCACGCATTGTTCTGATAGGATGCCTGAAATAATGGTATAGAAATCTGATAACAACAGCCCTGGATAAAACTTTTCTTCTAAAAAGTCCTAGAACAAATTCCAACTCACTTGAGACTGAAATCAGTGTGCCATCAAGATCACAAATTACAATTCTCGGACTCAATCGGTCACCAGAATACCTCGGCCTGTGCCTGGAGTATTATCGAATGTTTCAAGAATATGAACAAGAATTCCAGGGAATAATCTTGGAAATTCACCGTGGAAGAATGAATGTGCAAGATTTGTATACTCTACGATCTGGGTAGCATACTCTCCACAAGATGCATCCTCTACATCAACAAGCTGACCAATTCCACGGGTTTCATAAGACTTGCTGTCAAGGAAAACAAGACTCGTAACAGGTTCCTGCATCAGATTGATAAAAGTGTGTGTTTCAAAAGTGGGGGTAGAATACAACTCAAGGCTCACCATCTTTGTCAAATCAAAGTTATCGGAGGTAGAATAAAGATCTTTCAGATATTGAATTTTGACAGGCATTGAGGCTTCTAGATTTGCACGCATGTATTCGATTTTTTCTACGATAATCTCTCTTTTGGGGCAAAGCCCCATTCCCTTAAAAGCATTGTTGATTGTAAGAATGCTGTCTTTTCTTTTTGCACCTCTGGTGGCCATGGCTGCATTATGAGGTCCTGCCAATGATGGAGGTGAACCGCCCTGACCTGTCATCAAAGACAGAAGGTCATCTAACACTTCAATCCTAGATGAAAGATTCCATTCAAGAAATTCCTCAGGTAGTTCTGCTGTATTGTAATCACCCCACACGCCATCAACCTTAGCCTTAATGACGCCCTGGGCCTCTCTTGAAATGTCTACACAGTCCTGATAAAACGAACCGCTTGTCCATAATTCAGCGACCCCTTGTTCCATTTCACCGGCAATAGCCTTGCCTGCAATTGATGAAAGTAGAAGTGCTCCGCTGGCCTTCCCGGCCTTTTCTAAAAATTCTCTTCGGTCCATGAAAACCTCCAAAAAGTAAGACTAACACAATAGGTCGCTAGATTGTTATTGTTACACATAATGTAAGAGCAATACTACAGGAGAGGAAAGTCCATTGTCCATACTAAGAGAAATAGCAGAAAATGGTAAATCAAACGGTTTTAAAAAAGCCTGGGAAAACGCACTGAATACTAAGGTGAATGCAAATGAATTGCTAGAATCACTTGTTGTCTTTCAAAAGAGAGAAGAAGGTAATCTTCCTCTGTTTCTAGCAGAACTTGCCGTAGAAAAAATGGAAGCAGAAAACAGAAAAGATCTTTTTGAATTTGCTTCTGGTGCTGCAGAACTTTTTGAGCACTCATCTACAATCGCTTCAGCGTTAGTGGAAAACCTTCGTGATACGTACTTGATTTTCGAACCTCTGGAAACTTTTATCACTGCCAGTGGTATTTCTTCAGAGAAAAAACCCTTAAAAGATTCATGGAAAAAATTGAGTAATCTGCTTGAACTACAGCAGGATAACTTTGTTCTACACAAAGATTTCGGACCAGGCGAGATCATTCGTGTATCAAGAAGTTCTTATACAATTGATTTCCAAAGAGCAAGAAATCACGACATGACAATAGAAGCAACCATGGACTCTGTTCAGCCCCTAACATCCGATTCGCTTTATGTTTTAATGTGGAAGAAACCCGATAGTTTTGATTCTCTTCTGGAAGAGGGTGGCGAAAAACTTCTTAAGCGCACTTTTAAAGATCTGGCTATCAACAATGTATTGACGGAAATTAATCTTCTCAAGCTTCTTGATGGTTCCAATACAAAACCACGACAGATGTGGAAAACCTTAAAAGTAGCAGTGGCAAACTCCAACAATTTCATGGATATGAGAGATTCTATTATTCCTGCAGACAGTTCTTCTTTGTTATCTCAGGTTGAAGCTATCATTCAAGTCAAAAAAATGGCCATGTCGGAAAAAACAAAAACAGTGACATCGCTTATTAAAGCAACCAACAAAAAACAGGAAAAAGAGTTAGAACAAATTTTCGACAAAGTTGTAAGTCAGAAAGACATCGAAAAAGGTGCCGTTTTCGAACTGGCATGGCTCTGTTCTGACAAAGGCAAGATTAAAAAGTTCCAAGACAGAACTTCACATCTTATGGAAACAAAAGCTGTACGAGTACAACGAAGCATGGGCGAAATTCATTCTGTTCCTTGTAAGAAAATGTACATGAAACAGTTTTTTGCCAATTCACCAGATCACAAGGAAGTATGGATTCTTCTAGACAAACTTCCTAGGACTTTGAAAGAACAAGCAGCTGAACATGCTCTTGAATTCTGTCCTGAAGTACATTCTAAATATGTTCTTCAAGCTCTGAATGACCCGGCTCAAACCGCTCTTTTCATGTGGGCTCTTGAGCGGGCAGCAAAAATGGAAGAATACATGGAGCCTGTGAAAATTGTTGAACTTGCCTTAAAAAATCTACTTTTTTCCAAAACAGATATACAAAGAAGAATATGCTCTGTTCTAATGAATAAACTCAGACCGGAACTTGAACAGCACATATCTCTTCTTGATACAAGACGATTAGGAACTCTAACTGAAAATCTTGAAGGAAGCATTGGAGCCCAGGAAACAGGGCTTGTTCTTCTGGCCAGAAGAGAACTTTCAGGAAGACGCACCGGTGGGTTTACCAATATAAGAAAATTCTGGGAAAGTGATTTTATCTATTGCAGTCGAGACGGCATTGCAAAACGAATTGATGAAATTGAAGATATCAGAACTGTGCAGATACCCATTGCAGCAAAAGCAATTGCTGAAGCAGCTTCCCATGGTGATCTTTCTGAAAATGCAGAATACACTGCTGCTCTTGAAAAACGAGATTTCCTTCTTGAGATGCTGAACAGATACAGAAAACAGCTGAAAGTCATGAGACCTTACCCTGTAGGGCAGATCAGTATTGATATTATCAGCCCAGCAACCAAAGTTATAATTGAATCAATGACTGACACTCCAGAAATTCGAAACGTTTTCATAGTGGGGCTTATGGATGCAGATGCTGATGCGGGATACATCAATTACAAAGCACCTCTCGGGGCAGCACTGCTGGGGCTTACCAAAGGTGACACAGTTCAACTACCTGGAGACAAATCAGCTACATGGCGAATTACAGACATTTCTATCATGGATGAAGTAATTTAGTGAATTGCGTTCTATGCGGCACTGAATGGTTGGAAAAAACCCTACCATTCAGTGCTGTTTGCGAGAAATGTTTTTGCTGGTTGCATTCCTGTATACAATGTGATTTATGGGAGGAAAGCTCTCGGATGTGTCGATCCATGACCACCGACTCAATTTCTGACCGTCAAGGAAAAAACTTCTGCGAGGAATGGATAGCCAAAAAAAGCAAAAAACCACATTCAGATGCGGACAAAAATAAAGAAGATAAATTTGCATCACTATTTGGAGACTAATTCATGCGTATAATAGTGGCTACATCTTATACAATTCCTGCATATTCCGGCGGATGGACAACACCTCTTGATCTATTTGGAGATCAACATCAAGTCATGTATGTAGTACGGAATTTCAAAGCAGGAAATCACACTATTGAAGGTGTGAAATGTGTAGGAGTCGGTTCATCACAGGCACCATGGGCACATGCAGAGCGGTTCAGAAATGCCTACTTTCGAATCCTTTTTCGAAATACACTAAAAAAGCAATTCATGTTGTACAATCCAGATTTTGTTCTATGCCTAGATCCCGACGCTGGTTATGCAGCAAAGCATGCAGGGCTTCCCTACGCTATGCGCTTTCATTCACCCCTAGGCAAAGAAGGGACAACAAAACGGTATGCCCAACTGGTGAAACATTCAATATTCACAACTGCCTGCCCTGCCACAAATATCCCAGACATGGAAATATTGCCCCACAACCAGGATCTCTCCCGATTCAACTACCAGGAAAGTCCCTCAGCCAATAGAGCAATCTTGCTTACAAGCATCAATAAATTTCGCGAGCCTGACCTTTTCATAGAAGGAGTAATGCTTTCTAAAAAAGTTAAAGGTGATATTGTAGGTACTGGAATAGACCGAAAACGAATTGAAAAATTATGCGGCAAAACTAACAACAGAGTTCGCTGCCTTCCCCCTGTCTCGCGGCTTCAGGTGCCTGCTCTGCTAAACAACTACCAGATAGGCGTAGCTACGGTTAAAAAAGTTCCTATCCACTATCAAATGAAGGTTAATGGATACATGGCTTCAGGGCTTTTTACAGTATCTAAACCATGGACTCATATTGCAATTGAGGCACCAGAACTTGTGAGAACCTTCACCACTGCAAGAGAGTTAGCAGACCAACTTGACTACCTGAATGAAAACTGGTTAGAAACTCTGGAAATCAGAAAAAAAGCTCGGGACTGGGTCATTAAGAATTATTCTGTTGAAATACCTAGAAAAAGATTCAACGAAATTCTTACCGAGAAATTTTCCCTTTAATTTTTCCTGATATCTGAGACCATGTCGTGGTAAATGTCAAACTATGCGACAAACGAAGGATTAGAATCATGGTTAAAATGCCAGAGAGAACATAAACCATAAGCTGCATAAACCTGAACCACACAGAAGAGTCAAACATAAATGGCCAAACATGAAGCACAATCAGACTTACAGCGATAAGACTCAGGTTTGCAAAAAGAATTTTTGCTTGTTCTTTAACAATTAAATGCAGATTCAAACCACCCATTTTTCTGGAAAGAGACCAAGTAAGGTAAATTGTTTTCGAAGTGGACATCAAAGTGGTAGCCAGAGCCAGTCCGCCAATACCTAACGGACCCACAAGAATTACATTCAACAAAATATTAACCACAACCCCGATGGTGCCGATAATAACCGGAGTAGCTGAATCTTTCTGAGCATAAAAAGCTCGTGAAACTAAGGATCCAATGCCAAACTGGGCAAGCCATGGAGCATAAAATGCCAAAGCATAACCAACATATTTTGAATCCTGGGCTGAAAAATTACCTCTTTGGAAAAACACCGAGACCACAGGTAATGCAAGAACGGTAAGCAAGGCTGCCGTAGGAAACATTACAAATGAGGAAATATTGATATTACTTCTTAGTTTTGATAAAAGCTTATCTGCCTTGCCCTTGGCAGCTTCAGCAGAAAAACTTAAATCTGCAAGAATAAGAAATGGCTGAAAAACTACAGCAAGAACAATGTTTTTAATTCGATTAGCATAATCAATTGCAGTAACTGAACTCTCCGGCAAGTATGAAGCAAGCATTTTGTCTGCGATTGGGGCAAAAAAACCAACCATGGTTCCTCCAACCACAGGAAAAGCCATTCTTGCCAGTTGCCCCATAAATGGATCTCTAGCAATGGAAGGTTTAATAACATAATCACTTCTGTAGCTTTGCACTACAAGAAAAATCAACTCACCAAGACTACCAACAAGCATTGAAATAGGAAGAATTCTGATTCCAATTCCATCTTTCACAACAAGCAGACTACCAAGAGAAACAGCAATTCCCAAGACTCCTGCCACCGCCAGTATGGTAAATCTTTTTTCATATTTTATGAAATTTGCCATTATTCCATTGACCGTTCCCAAAATCACCATGGGAAGTAATATCTGAAGAAGAGTTGAAGCAAGCTCAAGCAATTCAGGCGTTCCACTGGGGCTGATAATTTTAACAAGCATTCCACTGGAAAACCATAACACAGCCATAAGAACTGAACTAATAAGAATCAGCCATGATACAGTTTTGTTAACAAAAGCAACTGCGCCAGAAAAACCTCGGTCTTCCATGACTCTTGAATAAATTGGAATAAAAGCGGAACCAAACGAATGCGCAACAACATCTCTTACAAGAAGAGGAAAAACCATTGCTATCGCAAGTGCATCAGTTTTCCAATTTGCCCCGAAGATTGCAGTAACCTGTGCAAAACGGAGGTAAGACAATAATGCAGTAACAATGCTTGCTGCGGAAAGAACAGATAAACCCAAAAAGTTACTGTTTCCCGATGGTCTTGTTTTATTTCCCATGCACCGACCCGGGAAGACCAGGGGCAATCCCTCTGATAATTGACCGAAGAGCCAAATAATACCCCTTGGCAGCCTGAGTGTTCACAACAGAATAAGAGAACATGCGAAGAATACATTTTGCTAGAATCATTTTTTTTACCGCTTCAGCATTCTGTGGATCAAAACTTCTAAAAAACTCAAGCATACCCCAGTGAAAACATGAAAGCCTTGTGGCTGTTACCCTATCAGCACCGGAGCCCTCGTCATGAATAAATCTGCTTGTTTCACAAAAATTTATATTCATTCCTTGTTTTTTTGCCCTTGCACAAATATCAACATCTTCAAAATACAAAGGATATTTACTGCTAAACCCGCCTATCTTCAAAAAATCTTCGCGATGAACCATCATTAAAGATCCTTGAATCCAATCAAATCTATCTTTCCGCCATAAGTTGTTAGCAGGTTTAAATATCTGCGATCTGACCCATGATTTTTCAGGAAAAATACCAGTTGAATGTACTTCTTCCTCTGAAGAGTTAGAGGTGATTGCCCCAGTAAAACTTCCCCTGACATGATACGATATCAAGCGAGACAAGGAATCATACTGAGCAGGAAGAGTGTCTGGATTTGTAATCAGTACAAGTGGGGTATCTGATTCCTCAATAGCTCTGTTAATGCCTGCTCCAAACCCTTTGTTACCTTGGTATGGAAGAATTCTAACCCTCTTATCTACATCCCATTTCTTTTCATTCCCGTTATCTGAAATTACGCAAGTGGCAGTTGTGTCTGACCATTTTTCTGCCCAGTGCTTAACAACATCTGTACTTCCAAAAGCAACGGTTACAACAGTAACAGGCAGAGACAAACCAACCCCCCAGTAAATTTAAAAAATAAAGTACTGGAATATACTTTGTTTGCAACAATCCTGAATTTATAAAATAAGCCCTTTTCTTTTCCCCTAATCATAGCTATTTTTCTAAGATAGTTAGTAAGAATTGGTTTTAAAAAAAATGATATGTTATTTATTAGTAACCATCATCGTACCACACAATGAAATCAATTTTACTTACCGCAACGCAGAAATAATTAAATGATTCTTACTTTTAATAGACAGGTCAATTTTCTATGAGTTTCGAAAAAAGCGATAAATTTCCTCGAATTGGTGTTCTGATGATTAACTACAATCAATGGGAACTAACAAAAAAGTGCATTGAATCCTTACTAGAATCTCAGGAAATTACTGTTATTAT
>JAOZUR010000095.1 GCA_029938555.1 Candidatus Sabulitectum sp.
TAACCTGCTTAACCTGATAGGATTTTGCTTTGCCGTCTTTGGGCTGCAAGTTTAGAATTTCTACCACTCCCCTTTTAGTAAATATATGATGATCACCTCTAATACGCTCATTAAAGCCAAATCGGTCAAGAAGAACGCATAGCCTACTAAAAACAATATTGGCGTCCGACCGACCAAGTAGTATCTGCTCGAAAAGCTTTTCGTTTTTACCCGTGCTTGTAGAATATGAAACACATCAATCTTTGCCAAGACTGATTCAAACTCATTTTTCTTTTCTGGCACCCCGTAGTGGATGCTTTCGGAACTTCCTGAATCCTTGCACTCTATTCTTGATGTAGTATATTGTATTACATTGGAATACATATTGGTACATATTTTAAGGAGTGTTGATGAGTACTGCAATTTCTGTCAGACTACCTGAATATCTTGCTCAAGAGTTAGGTGAGGTAGCAAAAGAGGCAGACCGATCCAAATCCTATCTGATTCAGAAGGCAATAGAAGCATATCTTGGGGATCTTGCAGATCTGCAAGTATCTATGGATAGACTTCGCGATACAACCGACCCTATCGTAACTCTTGAAGATATGCGAACTGAGCTTGGCCTATAAAATCACATTCAAGAAGTCGGTTAGCCGGGATCTCAGAAAGATTGATATTACTGAGGCTGATAGAATCCTCACTAAAGTATCAGAGGAACTCTCTGACAAAGCAGACTCTTTGCCTGAGCTAAAGGGAAGGTTCGCTGGATTAAGAAAGTACCGAGTGGGTGAATACCGGATCGTTTTCACAATTCTCAATGATTCTATCCTGATCACTAGAATCAGACACAGAAAAGAAGTTTACAAGAATTGATCTGAACCTGGCACCACATAGTAGACACTTTGGGAACTTTGGGTGAAAGTTCGATAATATCTTCTGGCACCCCGAAGCGAACTCGAACTCCGCTCAATAACTATTGAAGTTCAATTCAGATATTCTTTTGCAAATGACCCAGAGTTGTTATATCTGTGAATCAGTTATGCCTGCTCAAAATCAAACATTGATATGGGCGCAGACTTTCAAATCAATAAAAGATGTACCGGCTTTGGGATTACTTTTCTGAAGTAATCTTAGTTCTCCTTAATCATATCATCAAAAGCTACTTCAAATCGAAGTTTGTGTTTGGCTTCTTCCTGGGCAAGTGACTTGAACAGGTTCTTTGCGCTCTCTGTATCCACAATCTCGCTAAGTTTTGTATACAGTTTGTAGGCGGCTTTTTCTTTTTTCATTGCAACAACAAGGGCATCTTCATAGCTTTCAACTTTATCTAAATCAACATCAACTATGTAATCAGACATTTTAAGATCGAGAATTTCTTCTTTAACTGGCTGGAATGTCTTTCCTGCCTTTACTGCCATGAGTTTTGCTTTATGCCCCTTCTCTTCGCTTGCAAAAAGAAGAAAATCTCTTTTCATAGATTTATGTACTGCCTTTTCTGCAAGTTCTGTATAAAACTGAACAGCAGCTTCTTCCTCGCCTATTGCAAAATCAAGTATCGCATCAGATGAAATCCAATTTTTCATGATCTAGCTCCTTGTTAAATTTACATCATACATAATTATTATACCAACCTAAAACAGCAGGTCAATAAGGCATCATAGAACAAGTTAAAAACAGTCAAGAAGTTCCCTAACTCTATAAAGAGCATACTTTGGCAAAAGCAAGTTTTGAAACAACAATTCACTTTGTTTAATTTACGTAAAGCGGTATACCCCCATGCCGTTGCCAGGCGAGTATTCCCTAATTCTGCTTCATCTGCCCCGATAATCTTTACTGATTCCAGCTTCTGAAACGGAATACCTCATTATTACAACAGAAAACAAAACAAGGGCCGGTTAACATCACTTCTCGATCATTTCAAGCGTACTTCCATATCAGACTATTTCAGTTAAAACATTAATTTCAATGAGCCCCATGAAGTTCGACCCAATTCAAGATCAGCCTCAATATCAGACCTCATGTTATGTTAAGCTCAACATAACATGAGGTCTGAACCTCTTCAATTCTAGTTGTTCACTATACTGTACCACTTTTGCCGCCTTTTGCAAATTACTAATTAACACAATGGCTATTTCTTGTACACTATACTGAACTACCCAAAATGCTTTAAAAAATTCAAAGTTTAGAAGTACAGCGAGTAAATCAGATGAAAAAAGGTGGGGATATTACCAAATTCTGTTCCGATTGTACCGAAACCTTTACTGATTCCTGCTTCAACAGCAGAATTGTCTGATAGGCTATATTCGCCACCAGCAGTTAGTTGGATGGAATTATCATTCATGTTCAACAAACTACTGCCGTTCAATGTTAACAATGGAGTTGCTGTTACACTCAGACCAGTTGCCAGATAATGCTTTGCCATAAGGTAAACTCCACCTGTTGTATATGCAGGTTGATTCAGATTTGCTGAATACTCTTCATAGTTTTTAGTTCCCGGTGAATTGTAGTGATACTCAAGAAAACCATAAAGGGTGCTGTTCCAGAAACTGCGTTCAAAACCTGTTGAAAGTCGCCAGTAACTGTCTTCTTTTTCAGGTTTCGTACAAGCTGCTTCCACCCAGCCAACAGAACCACCCAGAGCTCTGTTCAGGCTACCTCCAAATAGTATGTTCTCTCTAAATTCTGCTGCTAGAACCGATACGTCTGTACTTGCTATGTAAAATCTGGATCTTAACCAGTATCCGCTTTTATCCAGTTCAGCTTTGTCGCCAAACACAAAACCGCTTTCTATTTCAGACATTATTCCAAGTGGATAAACCGCTCTGATTGCGTCAACCCCTGCTCTGTAATCTGTGTTTATAGCGCCATAAGGAAATGGTGCGATAAAATCAGTGGGACTTACTGATTTTGAAACACCCCAGTAGATAGCTTGCCTGCCTACTGTTGCTCTGATTCTGGCAGGTCTTATTTGGAAACTAAGCCTGTCTATGTTCTGCAAGAGGCTGAAATTCTTGTCACTTCCCCAGTTTTCAGGGTAAATTCTTGCTTCAGGGTCAGCGATTCTAAATTGAGATTGGTTATTTTCAGGACCCTGCAGTGCAGGGTCTCCAGTGGTAGGACTGATTACCCAGGCAAAATCAGTTCTAACTGAGTCGAATCTGGGGCTGTGCATAAGCCGGAGGGACAAATAGCTGTTCCAGTCGGTTGAATCAGAATGATTAACCTGTAACCCGGGTTTGAATACACCTGTAAAGGCATATCCAATCGAAGCAATAATAGCAAGAATGCTTAGCAATTTCATTTTTCTTCTTCTGATTTGAATAAAAGGCCATCACGAATTGTTACTACTTTTCTTGCCCTTTTCATTACGATTTCATCATGAGTTGAAAAAAGGAATGTCATACCTGTTTCTTCATTCAGTTTTTTCATCATATCAAGAAGGTCACCACTGGTTTTTGAATCAAGATTTGCCGTGGGTTCATCTGCAATAACAAGAGCTGGTCTTGAAACCATTGCCCTTGCCACAGCCACCCTCTGCTGCTGACCACCTGAAAGTTTAGAAGGAAGTCTGTGTGCAAAATTTTCCAGCTCAACCTGCTCAAGAATTTGCATTACTCGCTCGTGCCTTTCCTTTTTATGAATGCCCTGCAGAAGCATGATATACTCTACATTTTCCTCTACAGTAAGAACAGGAAATAGATTATAGGCCTGAAAAATAAACCCAATATGGTCGCGTCTGTAATTTGATAATTCTTTACCGCTCATTTTAGAAATAAGGTTTCCAGAAAGCTCAACTTCACCATCTGTGGGACTGTCCAACCCTGCCATCAGATTAAGAAAAGTTGTTTTACCGGAACCGGAAGGTCCAATAATTGCAGTGAATTCACCTTTGGTTAATGTGAAATCAATACCTCGAACAGCTTCAACTGGCACCCCACCATCTTCATACGTCTTTTTAAGACCTCTTGTTTCAATTACATTTTTATTATTACTCATTTATTAATCTCCTGTTTGTTAAAGGCTTTTACGCATGGCTTCAGATGGGTTAAGATTGCCTGCGTGTATTCCAGGGTAGATTCCAGCCAGAGTGGTGAACAGAAGGGTGCTAACAGGGTAGATCCAGATTCTGGACCAATCTAAAATGGTGCAAAGAGGTTTATCAAACATTACTCCAGAAATAGTAATATATCCAAAGTTGATTCCTACATTCGCATAATACTCAATAATAGCAAATCCGAAAGCTGCACCTAGTATCGACCCAACAACTCCAAGCCAGAATGCTTCAAGAAGAACCATAGCTGTAATATTTAATTTTGATGTACCTACAGCTTTCATAACACCGAACTCGTACATTCTTTCATAAACCGACATGAATAAAGAGTTGATTATTCCAAATAGAACAAGACCAAATAGAATAGCTGCCATTATAGCAAGACTTACATTCACCATTCTAAGCATGGATGCTATCTGTGGTGCCAGAACTGGCCATCCATCAGCCTTATTACTATCGGCGGAAAATGTACTCCAGAATACAAGATTAGTATCCATGGCAATCATAGGATCGTAAAATCTTATTGCTATTTCATGAAGTTCGCCTTCCAGACCAAGAAGGCTTTCCGCTGATTCTATATTTACATAAGCTGTATATCGATCATACTGGTCAGATCCGAAATTGCAGATACCCGAGACCATGAACATTCGCGAAGCGAAACCACTGTCTGCCATGGCTGCCGTTATTACGGTTATGTCACCAAGACCCAGATCCATATCATCTGCTAGTTTTTGACCAATAATTATCTCCATGCTATCGCCAGAGAGATAACTGCCGGTATCTATTGCAACTTCCAGCATAGAAATCTGATTCTCAGTTAAATGATTTACCCCCATAAGGGTTATTGGCTTCATCTCCATTGCAGACTGAAGAGATGCGGGAGAAATAAGCCTGCCGGTTGAGGCAACCACCAATGAGTCTTCAGATAGTTTACTTTCTACCTCAGCTGGTTCATCAATAGTAAGTGAAATTCTAGCGGTTTCCCGGAAACCCTCATGGTGTATCTGAGCATCTCCCATCCAGGTGCGAGTTGTGCTTTCTATCATATGAGCATTCATACCGGCAAACAAAGCATCAGAAAACATCAAAGAAGCCAAACCAACACCGATTGCAATACCAGTTATAACAGTTCTGCGTTTATTTCTCATCACATTACGCCAAGACATCATCATTAGTTTTTTAAACATGTCACACCGTCCTAAGACTTTTAGCTGCATCGGTATGTGCTGCTTTTAATGCAGGTATCAAACTAACAACCGATGAAGTAATCATCACGCTAAGAGACGGAATCCAGTAACAGGCAGGAGTAATTGAAGCAACCATTTCACGGAATACAAAACCTCCATAATCCAGTGGAGGGTCTAGAATCATTCCGTGTTTTGACAAAATCAGTAAACCAATTGTACTGAGTACACCACCTAGCAGGACGCTTACCAGCCCCATTACATTTGCCTCGAGAACAATCATTCGAACAATTGATTTTGGTTTTGTCCCGATTGCTTTCATCACACCGAATTCTCTTCTTCGTTCCAGAACCATCATTAGAATTGTATTAAGAACACCAAGAGCTGCTACACCTATAATGATTGCCAGCATGATTTTAAGCTGAGTTTCATCTGCTTTCATTCCTGCATAGAATTCTTTGGCAAACACCTTCCAGGAAGCGGTGGAAAGGCCTAAGGAATCAGTAGCTAATGATATTTCTGCTGCAACCTTGTCAACTTCCCTGAGCGAAGTTGTCATTACGGCAATTTCATGTACCCTGTTCTCAAGAGCAAAAAGAAGCTGAGTATCGGCTAATGTAAGATAGCAAGTTGTACGATCCACCTCATTACTACCTGTAGAAACTATTCCCCTTACAGCATACTTTCTATCTGCTCCACTGCCATCGGCTGCCTGCGAGAAAAGCACTAAAGAATCACCCACCGAAGCATTAAGCATAACTGCAAGTTGCTTGCCTAACAGTATCTGACCCGTTGCCCTAAGTGATGAATCTGCTTCTGACACTGTAAGCATCTCACCCTCTATTATCTGCTCTGAAAAAGCTGTAGCATTCTCTTCCATAACTGGATCAATGCCAATCACAGCGGCAGCAGCAGAATTTGAGTAAATCCCATCTGATACCCCCGGATCCCTGGAAGCTAAAAGAGCTCCAACATATATTCTTGGTGCCCACGAGCGAACATTATCTTGATTGCTTATCCGCTCGCCAACAGAATTGTAATTATCAATAGTGTCGTAAATAGAAGGATTATCCAGATATCCATCTTTATGTACCTGAACCTGGCCTGTCTGATGGTTTGTAAAAAACAGAATCATTCCACTGTAAGAACCGTCCATCCAGCCTATGGAAAGACTTGATAGAACAAAACCACCTGTCATGGTCAAAACGGTTAGAATTGTGCGTCTTTTCTGGCGAAAGATGTTCCTCCAGGCAAGTTTTGAAATAAGACCCATTTCTAGTTTCCACCAGACTGAAGATTGTCCAGAGAAAATATGTCCTCACTAACTCCTTGGTTGAAAGATGTATTCGACCATGTAATAGTAGTACTCTGTTCCGGTTTGTCTGCGGGAATCACCTTCATCTCGGTAGGAATTGTTCTACCACTCATTACCTGTACATCAGAAAAGGTAACAGTTTTAATCAGGTTATCGTGCTGATCGTA
>JAOZUR010000048.1 GCA_029938555.1 Candidatus Sabulitectum sp.
GGAGCAACCCAGCCAAGAACTTTTGCCAGTGCAGCAAATGCCTCAGAATCAAGTTGGGCAGGCGCTACTTTCCCTGAATACAATGAATACATTTATTATTGGACAGGCGCTATGCATGGTTCTATACCTCCAAGCGGGGGGCCTGGGCCAGGAGCACTTCCAGGAAATCCTGACATGAACAGTGATGGTAGTGTTTCCATGTTCGAAGCTGCTTACAGAGCCGAGGAATGGGACACTTATGCACAGACTGGACAGGAACACCCAATGTGGGATGATACACCTGACAGTTGCGGTGATAGCTACTTCCTTGGTGGATTAATTTCAACTTCAATTGAAGACTTCAATCAGTTTGTTCCTTCAATGGGTCTTTCAATATCTCAGAACCCTGTGGTTTCCACTGCAATGGTGAACTTTACACTTCCTGCAGCTGCACATGCCACAATCGAAATTCTGGACATATCTGGAAGAGTTGTAAGTACACCTGTTAACGGTTCAATTGCTTCAGGCAATCACTCGGTTGCTTCAGGTCTTTCCAGTGCTCCAGCCGGGATCTACATGGTCAGATTGACCTCCGGTGGACATACAGAGTCACTGAGAGCAGTAAGACTGTAACTGATATCAGATAATGAAAAAGGGGAAAGCTTAGTGCTTTCCCTTTTTTTATACATTGCTGTTTACAATGCTACTATTTAGTAGCATTTTACCAGTTCAATATTTATACTTCTGTTTGGGGGAACCGGGGGGGGCATGAACGAACAAGATTTACTTCGAGTATTCAACAGCATGACAGAGGCTTATTACAGAGTAGACAACTCAGGATCAATTGTTGCCGTGAACAAAACCGCAGTACAAATGTTTGGATACCAATCAGTTTCAGAAATGTTGGGAAAACGGCTCACAAGAGACTTTTTTCCTGATCCAGAAATGCGAAAAACTTTTCTTAATGAACTTAAAGATGATGGCACAATTCATCAATGTACCGGGTTTTTAAGAAAACAAAACGGTTTTTCATTTTATGCTGAAACTAACGCAAGAAGGCTTACAGATAAAAATGGTTATGTAATTGGTCTTGAAGGTTATGTTCGTGACATTACAGAAACAATAAACGAGCGTAAAAAAACAGATCATTTAACAAATGCCTTGAAGGCCATCAGACAAGTTGATCACCTTATCACTAAGGAAAAAAACCTGGACCGATTAATACAGGGAATATGTGACGCTCTTATTTCCACAAGAGGTTATTCATCTGCATGGATTACCCTGTGGAGTGATAATTCTTCAAACTATTATAAAAGTGCTTTTGCAGGAATCCCTACTGAAAATCGTTTAAAATTAAAAACTATGTTCGAAAATAATCAACTTGTAATTTGCGCTGATCTTGCTATTAAACAAAACAAACTAGTTACTGTAAATGATGTAAAAGACAAGTGCGGCAATTGTCCTTTGTTAGGTTTAGACCCAGATAGTAGACCATTTACAACCACTCTGATTGCAGATGGGAAAATGTATGGCTTAGTCTCAGCAGAACTACCTATAGAAATGAGTTTATCAAAAGATGAACAATCTTTGTTTCAGGAAGTTGCAGATGATGTTGCCTACTCTGTTCATAATATTCACATGGATATTGAAAGACAGGAATCTAAACGGGCAGTGGACAGAGCTAATAAAAACCTTGAAGAAGCTCTTCGTATGGCAGAAAAATCAACTGAACTGGCAAAAGAAGCCAGCCGTGCAAAAAGTGAATTCCTTGCAAATATGAGCCATGAAATTAGAACACCACTAAATGGTGTTATTGGAATGACAGATTTGCTGATTGATACAAATCTTTCTCCTGAACAGAGGGAATTTGCTGAAACCGTTAAAATCAGTGGAGATGCCCTGCTTACTCTTATTAACGACATTCTTGATTTCAGTAAAATAGAAGCAGGAAAGCTGGTAATAGAGAATACTGGATTTGATCTGAGACTACTTCTGGAAGAGGTAGGCGATCTAATGGGAATTCGAGCCCATCAAAAAAAGCTGGAATTTATTTCCCTTATTGCCCCAGATATTCCAGCATCGGTGAAAGGCGACCCAGGTCGTATCAGACAGATTCTGCTTAATCTTGTGGGTAATGCTTTAAAATTCACACAATCTGGTGAAATTTGTGTTTCTGTTACCCCAGAGCAAGAGACAGAGAAACAAGTTCTATTACGATTCTCTGTTCGTGATACCGGTATTGGCATACCTCCTGAAAAAGCAAAAAGCATTTTTGAAGCTTTTACCCAGGCAGATGCTTCAACAACACGAAAATATGGAGGAACTGGCTTGGGTCTTTCAATCTGTAAAAGGCTGGTTGCTCTTATGGGTGGAAGGATAGGGTTACTCAGTAAACCAGGGGTGGGTTCTGAGTTCTGGTTTACGATTACTTTACAGAAACAAAAAACGCAACAGGTGCCTAAAATTATCAGATCAATTGAAAACATACGAATTCTTGCAGTTGATGATAATTCAACCAATAGAAGACTTATCGCTTTGATACTTGAATCTTGGAATTGTAGATACTCGGTTGTTTCTTCCGGCAAGGAAGCATTGGAAATAATTAAGAAGGCTTTCAAATGTAATGATCCTTATAAAATAGCCATTCTTGATATGCAAATGCCGGAAATGGATGGAGAAGAACTGGGAATCAAAATTTTAAATATTCCTGATATTGAACAACCTAGATTAGTGGTAATGTCTTCAATAGGTGCTCGCGGTGATGCAACTAGATTACATGAACTGGGTTTCTCTGCATATCTTACAAAACCTGTAAAACAATCTCAATTATTCGACTGCCTTTCCGCAGTTTATGGATCCAAACCGGAGGTTGAAAAAACACCTCTTGTTACAAGGCACTCTCTTAAGGAATCTCGAAAAGCTAACATAAAAATACTAATTGCCGAAGATAATGCTGTGAACCAATTGGTAGCAGTTAAAATTCTTGAAAAACTTGGATACACTGCTGATGTAGCAGAAAATGGCCGGGAAGCCATAAATGCATTAGTAGCAAAAAAATATGATTTGGTATTTATGGATTGCCAAATGCCTGTAATGGATGGATATGCTGCTTCCAGGGAGATCAGAGATAGGTTAAAAAGTGATGTAGTGATAATAGCAATGACTGCAAATGCTCTAAAAGGAGATAAGGAGCTTTGCATAGAATCTGGAATGAATGATTACATTTCAAAACCTATATCACCTAAAAAAGTATCTGAAGTTATTTTAAGATGGACAAGTAAAATCCCTGAAAAAGATAAAATAGCTTTAAAACCTGTTTTGAACGATACAACTTTTGACATAAGCAAACTTCAAGAGGACTTTGGTGACGACATAGAAACAATCAAACAGTTGATAACTTTGTTCATTACCACTGCTGACCAGAATTTAAAAGATTTGAACGAAGCGGTTAATAATAGCAATATGCCTAGTGTAAAAATAATCTCACATACACTCAAGGGATCTGCTTGGAATATTGGTGCTGATGATTTTGCAAGTAGTTGTGACAGATTAGAACAACTTGTCGGGAAAGGTGATCTGGCAAACAGTGACATTATATTGGATATAATTGCTACAGAATATCAAAAGTTACTTATACATCTATCTGAAATTGGTTACAAGTAAAAAAGGGGGCACTTGGCCCCCTTTTTGCAAGAAAAGCTTTACAGACCTTGAGAGATAAATGCTGAAATCACTGGAAGGAAATCTTCAGGAGATCCACCAACTCCGGTAATTCTATCAATCTCATTTCCATTAGCGTCTGCAAGAATCAAGGTTGGAATGCTTTGTGCACGGTAACGCTGAGCAAGCTGAGGATAATTATCAACATTGATTTTTATAAGAATGCACTGTGAGAGAACTTCTTTGTAATCATCTCTTGAGAAATAATCGTCAGAAAGCATTACACAAGGACCACACCAGTCAGCATACAGGTCGATAAAAACAGGTTTTCCAGTTTCAGCTGCAAGTGCAAGAGCTGCATCCAGGTCGTCATGAATCCATTCACTTTCACCTGCTGTAACTTCTGTTGCAGTTACCTCTGCTGCCTGAGCTTCTTCAGTACCTCCACAAGCTACAAGAATAAAAGCAAGTGACAGTGGGATCAGATATTTCATTAGGTTCTCCTTTCAAGAGTAAATTTTCAATTGTTACGAAATATACAAACTTTTTGTGATTTTGTTCCATGGAGGAAAAAATGAGACCAGAAACCCCACAGATAACCGTTGATTCAATTATTGAAATGGAAGACGGAATTGTTTTAATAGAAAGAAGATACCCGCCTTTAGGCTGGGCCATTCCAGGAGGTTTTGTAGACCCTGGCGAGAGCCTGCTTGAAGCGGTAAAAAGAGAAGCATTAGAGGAAACAAATCTAAAAATTGATGTGATTGATCTTTTTCATGTTTACTCAAAACCATGGAGAGATCCAAGAGGAGATACAATCAGCGCCGTTTACTATTGCAAAGCCATAGGAAAACCAGTGGGTGGCGATGATGCGGCAAAAGCAGTAATATTCACAGAAAATACCCTGCCTGAACTAATTGCTTTTGATCACAGAGAAATCCTTCAGCAGTTTTTTCACTGGAAAAAAACAGGGAAAAAACCAAGTATTGATCTATAGTAGTTAACTTTACAAAAAAGAGCATTCACAAGTCAGATTGTAAATGCTCTTTTTTTTATAAACTACAGGTAAAGTGAGCTAAGGCTGCGTCCTTCATTTATTCTCTTTATTGCTTCAGCGAAAACATGAGCTACTGACAAAGTTTCAATTTTATCTACAGGGCCACCATTTACTTTTTCAGCAGTTTCTCTGTCAAATTCAACCGTATCAGTTATGTATAATTTTGTAATCGGACTGTCTTGTATACGCTTAACCGCCTCACCGCTTAGAATAGGGTGAGTGATAAAGGCATAAATTTCTTCAGCCCCTCTTGCTGCTACGGTTTCAGCACAGAGGATAAGGCTTCTGCCGCTAAGAATTTCATCATCAGCCATAATTACGGTTCTGTCTGATAGATTATCAAGCCCCTCCACTGTTCTAACCAGTGGGTTTTCTGAATCATCAACTCTCATCTTTTTTACGTAACCAGTGGTAACATCAGGGGTTCCACCAGCGTCTTGAATGCCTTTTGCAGTATGCAGTGCAAGAAAGTCATTATCAAGAATACTTCCTGAATCAGGTGCAACAAATGCAAGTTTTTCTTTTCCCATACCAAGAATTTTTCGTATAAACACAGTGTTCGCATGAAGTTGATCCACTGGAATGTTACTAAACCCCTGACTTTGAGGACTGTGAAGGGTCATCGTTAAAACTCTGTCTGTTCGAACAGCTTCTAATAATTCAAATATCATCTTTGAAGTAATTGCGATTCTTGGTTTGTCTTTTTTATCACTTCTTGCGTAGGGGAAATAAGGAGTAACTGCGGTGATTCTTCCTGCACTGTCTTTCAGTGCACTGATCATTTGCAAGAGTTCTAGGATATCTCCGGAAATTGCCCTATAAGCATCACTTTTATCTTGGAAAACAGATCGCTCACCTGATTGAATAATGAACAGATCTTTTTCTCTTACCGTTCCTCCTGGGAAGTTGACCATCATGTTTCCATTAGAGAAATCATGAAATTCCACAGGCTCCGGTTCAATACCAAGGATTTTACAGATGTTATCGGTAAGGCCTGTGCTGGCTCTACCGGAACAGATTGCTATGCTTCCATACATACAATTCACCCCCCTTGTTAATTCTATCGACTCAGTTCTGCTAATTCTGCAGCAGTTTCATCTATTGTGCCGAATATAACCTGAAGCATGGCGGAAAACGCTTCAATACCCACACCATTCTCGGTTGAAAAAGTATAAGTGCAGATAATTTCTCCGGTGGTCATATCATGTTCAAATTTAACAAACGGATAAGTTGAGTTCAGTTCAGCCAGCTTGGCAAAAGCAGCAGCTCTACCGGCTCCTGAAGCAGGAACAACACCAGGAGTGGGGCCAGCCATGAAACATGCTTCCATTGGAGTATTTACTTCAATATAAAAAATAGGGAAAGCTTCTCCGCTTAAAGAATCTAGAGCCAGTAGCCAGAAAGTACCTTCTTCTTCTTCATAAGCAGCACCCAGTTGATCAAGATAACTGGCAACTGTGGTTGTTGATAATGCAGCAAATGAAATTGTAACCATAAGCATTGCAAGAAAAACCGTAAGCTTCATAAAATCCTCCGTTGTTAGTTTTACTCTAAATTATTTTTTCCAAACACCCTTTAATATGTTTCACTTTTGTTTTTTTTGCGAGTGCGGTTGTAAATCTTTACAAAAGCACCTAATTGTCCTAGATTTGAGTATTCTTTTGTCGTATAAATACATAGTCGCTTTTATGGAGGCAACATGGATCGTAAAATAAGAGTCTTAATAGGTAAACCAGGTCTTGACGGACATGATAGAGGTGCTAAGTACATCGCACGAGCCCTGAGAGATGCTGGAATGGAAGTTGTATACACCGGTATTCGCCAAACACCCGAGGCAATTGCCGATGCTGCAATACAAGAAGATGTTGATTTCGTAGGAATCTCCCTTCTTTCTGGAGCGCATAATCACCTTTTTCCTGAAGTTGCTAGGCTTCTTAAAGAAAAAGATGCATCAGACATTATTCTGTTCGGTGGAGGCGTTATTCCAGAAGAAGATATTCCTGGTCTGGAAGAGGCCGGTTACGCAGCTATTTTTACCCCTGGAACTCCCGCAGCCCAGGTTGTGGATTTTATCAACCTTCAGATGGAGAACAGGCAGTAAAAATAGATGACTTCCACCACTGATATTATTCAAAAGATTGGTAGCGGTTCCATTCGTGCCATTGCCAGAGCTCTGAGCAAGGTAGAAAATGGTAGTTCTGACTCTACAGAAATTCTTGACAAACTATTTTCTAGACAGCAGGGATTTACCATTGGCATCACCGGCCCTCCCGGTGCTGGAAAAAGCACATTAGTTGATAGAATGATAACTCGATACCGATCTTCCGCTAATTCTGTTGGCGTCATTGCCGTTGACCCTTCTTCCCCTTTTACAGGTGGGGCCTTGCTGGGTGATAGAATTAGAATGCAGTCTCATGCAACTGATTCTAAAGTTTTTATTAGAAGTATGGGCAGTAGAGGGCATCTTGGGGGGCTTTCCGGAGCCACTCGTGATGCTACTTGTGTGCTTTCTGCTGCTGGTTATAATCCTGTTATCATTGAAACGGTGGGGGTTGGTCAGGCAGAAGTTGAAATAGCCGATCTTGCTGACATAACTCTTTTGGTACTTGTTCCTGGCCTTGGGGATGATGTTCAGTCAATGAAGGCAGGCATCATGGAAATTGGCGACATTATTGTTTTAAACAAAGCCGACCGAAATGGAATAGAGCAATTGGAAAGTTATGTTAAAGCCAGCCTTGAATATTTACCAGCAGAGAGCAGAAAGCCTGATGTTGTAAGAATCTCTGCTGCAAATGGGGATGGCTTACAGGATTTATGGGATTCCATTGATAAATTGATGGCTTCTAAAACAGAAGAAAACAGAATAACACGCTCTGCAGTTAGAACATTAAATGAGATATTACAAGAGAACGGTGTACTTTTTTCAGAAAAATTGTTAGACTTGGAATACGGCGGAAGAGAGAACGCAGAAAAGCTTATGTTAACCAGGCAGATTTCACCCTATGCCGTGGGAAGGAACCTGCTTGAAAGAGCCGAAAGGATGTTTAAGCACAATGGATCTAAATAAGATCGATCACATTGGGATTGCAGTGGAAAATATTGAAGAGGCTTCTGTTTTTTACCGTGATGTACTTGGGCTTGAGCTTATAGGAACAGAAGATGTTCCTTCCCAAAAAGTTAAAGTAGCCATGTTTAGAATTGGGGAAAGTAAAATTGAGTTACTTGAACCTACATCCCCAGAAAGTTCCATCGCAAAGTTTTTAGAAAAAAAAGGGCCAGGAATCCATCACATTGCTTATGGTGTTACTGATGTTAATGGCTCGGTTATAGAATTGATTGAAAAAGAAGTTAAAATGATTGATAAGGAACCCAGACCAGGAGCCGGTGGATCTAAGATTGCTTTTGTTCACCCCAAAGCAAGTGGTCGTGTACTTACAGAACTCTGTGAACACTAATTCCTGAAAGGGAAAGGGTAAAAGAATGAGCTCAGCTGATAAGGCTAATAAACTCAGAAAACTCCGTGAGGAAGCTCTTCTGGGTGGAGGCGAAAAAAGAATACAGAAACAGCATGAAAAAGGGAAGCTAACTGCTCGTGAACGGGTAGAGTTGCTTCTTGATGAAGGCAGTTTTGAAGAATTTGATATGCTTAAAACGCATCGTTGCACAAATTTCGGTCTAGAGAAACAGAATTTTCTAGGAGATGGTGTAGTTACCGGATATGGAACAATTGATGGCAGACTTGTTTATGTTTTCAGTCAGGATTTTACGGTTTTTGGAGGGTCTCTTTCTGAAACTTTTGCAGAAAAAATTCTAAAAGTCATGGACATGGCTGCATTGAATGGTGCCCCTCTTATTGGCCTTAATGATTCGGGCGGAGCCAGAATACAAGAGGGAATCGAAAGTCTTGCTGGGTACGGAGATATCTTTCTTAAAAATGTACTTTACTCAGGTGTGATCCCTCAGATTTCAGCGGTTCTTGGGCCCTGCGCTGGTGGTGCAGTTTACAGTCCTGCAATTACAGATTTCACAGTAATGGTTGAAGATACTAGTTACATGTTTGTTACAGGTCCTGAAGTGGTTAAAGCTGTTACCGGTGAAGATGTTACAAAAGAAGAGTTGGGTGGCGCAAAAATACATGGTGGCAGAAGTGGTGTAGCTCATCTTGTTTGCAAAAGTGAACAGGAAGCTCTTCAGCTTATCAGAAAGCTTGTAAGCTACATTCCTCAGAACAACATGGAAGATCCAATTTCAATGCCTCCAACCGATCCCGTTGATAGAGTGGAAAATTGGTTGGATACTTACATTCCTGATAATCCTAACAAACCTTATGACATGAGAAAGGTTTTAGAAGGAATTCTTGATCACGGAGAATTTCTTGAAGTTCAAAGAATGTTTGCTCAGAATATTATTATCGGATTTGGAAGAATGAATGGTAAATCTATTGGTTTAGTTGCTAATCAGCCTGCGTATCTTGCAGGTGTTCTTGATAACGATGCCTCAATTAAAGCAGCAAGATTTGTAAGATTCTGTGATGCTTTTAATATTCCTCTTGTCACCATGGTTGATGTTCCAGGATTTATGCCAGGCACCAAGCAGGAATACGGCGGAATCATTAGAAATGGTGCTAAGCTTCTTTATGCTTATGCAGAAGCTACAGTTCCTAAAATTACAGTTATCACCAGAAAAGCTTATGGTGGAGCTTATGATGTAATGGCTTCAAAACACTTGGGTGCAGATATTA
Organism: Candidatus Sabulitectum sp.; assembly: GCA_029938555.1. Lineage (GTDB taxonomy): Bacteria > Fermentibacterota > Fermentibacteria > Fermentibacterales > JCC-6 > Sabulitectum. The sequence continues at coordinate 9,438 of JAOZUR010000048.1, forward strand.
ACTTTGCATGGCCAACGGCAGAAATTGCAGTTATGGGTCCAGATGGTGCAGTGAATATTATTTTCCGTAAAGAATTAGCTGCTGCAAAAGATCCGGTTGCAAAAAAAGCTGAGCTTGTAAAAGAATACCGTGACAACTTTGCAAACCCATACAATGCTGCCAATCGAGGTTACATAGATGATGTAATTATTCCATCAAACACAAGATTCCGCATCATTAAAAGTCTTGAAATGTTACAGTCAAAACGGCAGGATATTCCAGCTAAAAAACACGGAAATATCCCTCTGTAATGTCAGCGGCAATACTACTTCAAGCTGTTATTTCAGCGGCACCTGATCAGCACTTGATCGACATAGGTATCAGACTTGCTCTGATAGGAATGGGTACAGTGTTCATTGGGCTTGTTATTCTTTCGTTCTCTCTGCCACTTATAAAGAGAATTGCAGAGGGTAAAAAAACAAAAAAAGTAAGTGAAAATACTGATTCCATGCCCGAGGATATTACAACGGATGAAATCATTGCTATCACAACAGCTATTCATGCCCATTTTATGAAGATTAATCAAATGGAAGACATGAAGCTTACATGGGAAATGTATGAAAGACCATATTCTCCTTGGAGAATTGCAGGAAGATCAAAACTGATGCTGGATCGTGCAGCATTCAGACAACGGAATAGGAGCAGGTAATGCCCGAGTACAAGATAACTGTAAATGATAAGTCTTACTCGGTTAACATTGGCCGAATAGAAGATGATAGTGTAGAGGTTACTTTAGATGATCGTACCTACACTGTTGGCGTGGAATTTCCAGGAAATAAATCACAAAAAACTCCAAGACTGGCAAGAGGCAGAGCCGTTCCTGATGCTTCTTCTTCTTCCAACAAAACCTCTGCTCCTGGTGAGTCTTCTGGTGTTGGTCAGATTCTAGCACCACTTCCTGGTGCTGTGCTTAAGGTTCTTGTGGCTGTTGGCGATCAGGTGACAGAAGGCCAAACTGTTGCTGTAATGGAAGCCATGAAAATGGAAAATGAAATAGAAGCACCTGTAACTGGAAAAATATCTAAAATAGCAGTGAAGGAGGGCGACACCATTCTGGAGAATGCCCTCATCATGAGTATAGGTTAGGGGGGCAGACTGAATGACATTAGCCAGCAGTCTCCTTTCAGCACTTACTGCTAATACAGGAGAGCTTAACCTTAGTGATATCAGCTTTGCCAGCTATCTGGGTGATTCCGGGTTCGGTCAAGTTGAAATCGGCAATATTATCATGATTATTATGGGAATTGTCATGATCTATCTTGCTATCAAGAAAGACTATGAACCTCTTCTTCTGGTACCAATTGGTTTCGGTATTATTGCAGGCAATATGCCTTACAATCCAGACCTTATTCCTATTGGATACCTTGATGTTCTTGGCGGACAGCAGTCTGTGTTTAAAATGTTCTATTTCGGTGTTTCAAGTGGTCTTTTCCCTCCACTGATTTTTCTGGGAATTGGCGCCATGACCGATTTCAGTGCCCTGCTTTCCAATCCTAAACTTCTATTACTGGGTGCAGCTGCCCAGATTGGTATTTTTATTACCCTTCTTGGTTCTTTATTCCTGGGTTTCAATATGCAGGAAGCAGCAGCAATAGGCATCATTGGTGGTGCTGATGGCCCTACCGCTATCTTTGTAGCCAGTCAGATGGCTCCCCATCTGCTTGGTGCCATAGCTATCGCTGCATATTCATACATGGGGTTGGTTCCTGTAATTCAGCCTCCTATTATGCGTCTGCTCACAACTGACGAAGAACGCAAACGCAGAATGAAACCTACCAGGCATGTTTCCACAACTGAAAAAATTCTGTTCCCCATAATAGCTTTTTTCATTACCGCTTTCATAGCACCAGGTGCAATTACCCTTCTTGGTATGCTCTTCTTTGGTAACCTTCTTAAAGAAAGTGGAGTTACCAGAAGACTTGCTGATAGCGCTCAAGGTTCTTTGAACAACATTGTAGTTATTCTTCTTGGTTTTAGTGTGGGCACAAGTACACAGGCTAAGTATTTCCTCACAACTGATTCCATCAAGATATTTGTTCTTGGAGCCATAAGCTTTGCAATCGCAACGGCAGGAGGTGTATTGTTCGCTAAGTTCATGAACTTGTTCCTGAAAGGCGATAACAAACTGAATCCTCTTGTTGGTGCAGCTGGCGTAAGTGCTGTTCCTGATGCTGCTCGAGTGGTAGAGGTTGAAGGTAGAAAATACGACAAGAGTAATCACCTGCTTATGCATGCAATGGCGCCAAATGTTGCAGGTGTTATTGGAAGTGCTATTGCTGCAGGTGTTCTTTTAAGCATGGTTCCTCACTAGTGCTTACCTCATATGATTACCTCGTTACAGGGGGAGCCGGTTTTATCGGCTCCCACCTGTGCGAAAGACTGCTGTCAGACGGTAAATCAGTTTGTGTTCTAGATGATCTTTCAACCGGAAGCCTCAAAAACATAGAAACGCTGTTACCTTCTGACGATTTCAACTTCATAAAAGGTAGCGTTCTTTCTGTTGAAACCGTAAATGAATGCGTAAGTTTGTGCAGTGAGATTATCCACCTTGCAGCTGCTGTAGGTGTTGAAAATGTTATTAACAAACCGGTTGAAACTATAGAAACAAATGTTGGCGGAACAGAGAACATTTTGCGTGCTGCCAGAAAAAACAACACAAAAGTTTTTATTGCTTCCACAAGCGAAGTTTATGGTAAAAGCTGGAAGGTACCATTCGCAGAAGATGGTGATATTGTTCTAGGACCAACTTCACGAAACAGATGGAGTTATGCTTGTTCTAAAGCGTTAGATGAATTTCTTGCTCTTGCTTACAATCAATCCTACGGTCTTCCTGTTGTTATCTGTCGATTCTTTAACACTGTTGGCCCAAGGCAATCCGGCCGTTATGGAATGGTTCTGCCTCGATTTATTAATCAAGCCCTCACTGGGCAACCAATAACTGTGTTTGGTAATGGAACTCAAACACGGTGCTTCAGCCTGGTATCGGAAGTTGTTGACAGTCTGCTTGCTCTTATGAACAATCCACAGGCAGTGGGCAAGGTGGTTAATGTGGGTTCAACTGAAGAAATCACCATTCTTGAGCTGGCAAGACGGGTTCGAGAAATTTCAGGATCAAATTCTGAGATTATAATTGTTCCATACAAAGATGCTTATCCTGAAGGATTTGAAGATATGCAGCGAAGAGTGCCGGATGTATCCAGATTGATTGGTCTTACTGGGTTTTCTCCCAAAGCTGATACTAATACCATTATCAGGAAAGTAATTAGTTGGGGTATTCCTGAAGGAGTAGTGTGATTCATTCCGTAACTAGCAGAGCTAATAGCAGAGTTAAGATGGCTATTTCACTTGAAAAGCCATCCGCCTGTCGAAAAAGAAATCGATTTATTATGGAAGGCCCTCGGTTTATCAGTGATCATATATCACGGAATGGTTTAATCGATTTTGTGGTTGTTAGTGATTCTGCTTCTAAAGAGTCTGTCAGCATATCACGATCTGCTGATCACATGGGTATTGTGGTTATACAAGTTCCAGACGAAATTTTTACAAGCATTTCAAATACTGAAACACCACAGGGCATTTCAGCAATTTGTCCTATTCCAGAACATAACTCTTCTGATCTTTTTGCAGGAGGAACTGTGCTTGTTTTGGATGGAGTAGCTGATCCAGGCAATGCTGGCACTGCAATACGCTCTGCAGCAGCATTTGGTTGTTCAGGTGTGGTTTTTCTGAAAGGATGCTGTTTCCCTTTCAGCCCCAAAGTTACCAGATCAGCAGCTGGTCTTAACTCGGTCATTCCTATAATCTCGTTAAACCAGATGACAGATATTAATAAAAAACACTCAGATTACTGCTTTTTAGGGGCTCAGGCCAATGGGGTGCCGTTGGACAAAGTTGAAAAAAACCTTACAAAACCAGTGTGTTTAATCATAGGGTCTGAAGCCCATGGATTATCAGATGTATCTGTGGGTCTTCTTAGTGATTCAATTTCCATACCTATGACAACCGGCGTTGAATCTCTCAACGCCGGTGTCAGTGCATCAATAATTTTGTCGCAGTTATTTAAAAAGAAGTCTTGATACTTCCAAAAGTTACTGTTTCAAGGTCTTGCGTGGTAATAAACAATAAATTTGGAACAACTGTGGAAAGGTAACCTGAAGATGAATCAGGATACACCGCTACAACAGAACTGCTGATATCGTCTTCCCACGACATGGCATAAATTCGTTCGTACAAAGGATCAATAGGGCCGTCCCATGATAATTCATACAAAAGGTTGGAAGTGCCGTTGTATTGAAATGATTGATCTAGTTCAAAAATAATCCACTCTCCGCCAACAACTCCTAGTAGCTCAACCTCTGGGTCTGAAAAAACCTCAACAGGTGTGCCACTCCAGTTATCATCAAAAATCTTAGTTGGGGCAGATAAATCAGTATGCCCTAAAAGCATTGAAAACTCGTGGTATGAACCGCCTTTATCTGAATACTCAGAAGGCATGTAACCTATGGCTACGATCTCTACAGGTTCATTCCCCATGTCAGAAGCATCTACCATCACCTGATGGCGTCTAGAGTCGCCGCTTCAATGACAAAATGGAGTTAATGATTCAAAATCCGGTGTACCAATTTCTATATCGCCTGCAACAACTATTCCTATTAGTATGAGAGTTGTCACTAAAATATTTTTCATTATTACTCCTTGTTTGTTATATATTGAACAATAACATACAACTGAATCAGATCTATGTCATTGGTATCTGTCAGCCTTCCTACCAATATAGTATGTTAAGAATTCCTGCACAAAAATAATACAGTCTGGAAAGAGGTTTGAAATGAAGTTACCAGTTTTCCCTTTTCTGGTTCTATTTGCTGTTTTGGGCACAATGTATGCTGGATCATTATTTACCATTCCAGATGTATCTGCTCAAGCTACTGACTCCTATGTGATTGTATATCGTACTGAAAATCAAGTAGTAGCATTTGGTTCCGTTTCTGACAAATCAGATGAGATTCTAGATATTAATGCCACCAACCTTGAAGATTATGCTATTGTTACCACAAAAAATGAGAACGGTATTCTGCAGGCTACAGAGCTTGGCAGAGTGGTTTACAGACACGATAGAACTTTGATTGTCAGACTTCTTAGACCGTTAAGGGGTAATTTTTTAAGATCTGATATTTTCATGATTCAACCACTAAGGGAAAATCGTGCACCATCCACCCCTCTTCCAATTCCACTTTCCAGGGGATACGACAATGCAGTTGCTGACATTACTGCCTCTGTAAGCGAAGACAGTCTTATCTCCATTACAACTAACTACCAGAGTTATCTTACCAGATACTCCAACACAGATGGTTTTGATACTGCATGTGACTGGAGCAATGATCGATTCATTTCTTACGGTCTTGATTCAGAGATCAAGCATTTTTCAATGCTAGGTTATGATTCTCAGAATGTGGTGGCATTGCAAACAGGAACTGTTAATCCAACTCAATACTGGATTATCTGTGGTCATCTTGACAGCATTTCACCACAAACGCAAACTGATGCACCAGGTGCAGATGATAATGGTAGTGGTTCCGCAGCTGTGATGGAAGCTGCCAGAATCATGAGCGAATATGATTTTGAGTACAGCATTCTTTACATCTTATGGGGTGGCGAAGAACAAGGTTTGTACGGAAGTGAACATTATGCCGATTCAGCAGCAGCAGCTGGAACTGATATTCTTGGTGTTGTAAACCTTGATATGATTTTTTATGGACCTTCATCAGAAGATCAGGCCTGGATACATTACAATGCTGCTTCAACAGAGTTAGGTATTGCTTTTGATGCCATTAGTGATACTTATGTTCCTGCACTGGACATAATTGTTGCATCATCTCCTGTGTCTGCAAGTGATCATGCCAGCTTCTGGAACGCAGGTTATGCTGCAATGCTCACCATAGAAAAAGGTGTTTGGACAAATCCTCACTACCATCAGACTTCAGATTTAATGGAAAACTATCTGCAATATTTCCCTTTCGGTACAAACATGGCTAAAGCGGCAATTGCCACTGTAGCACATCTTGCAGTACCGGTAAACACAGGAATAGAAGAAGAATCATCTGCACACTCAAATCATTCATCAACAATGAGGCTTTCTTCCAATCCTGTTAGCTCAACAGCTTCAATTGTTGTAAATGTGCCAATTACAGGAATGGTTAATCTAAGCTTGTATGATGTTTCAGGAAGAGAAGTTTTTTCTATGAATGAAACCTTGAGCGGTGGAGTTAGTGTAGTAGATTTGGATGTAACAGATTTTTCTTCAGGACTTTACCTGATCAAAATGCAATTCAACGGCGAATCCAATACCAGCAGAATGATAGTGACAAAATAAATTAAAAATTGTAGGAGTGTATTGTAAAGTACGCTCCTACAACAAATATGCCCCTTGCAATCTCAACCATTTTTTCTGTGGTTTAACATCTCCTAAAATTAATTTAACTTCATTCCAGAATTTTGATGAATGATTTCGGTGTTTTAAATGAACCAGTTCATGAACAAGCACATACTCCACCACTTCTGCAGGTGCATGAACAAGTTTCCTGTTTATCATTACCACGCCTTTAATGCTGCAACTGCCCCATCTGGTTTTAGCACAACCCAGCCTTATTCTTGAAGCAGCAAATTGATTGTATTTTTTTGCTGATTCTATTAGGAAGTTCAAAAACATTAGATCTAACCATTCATGTATTTCTGTTTCAGATTCAAGGGTGGAAGGTACTGTAATTTGTTCGCCTAGAACAGGAAAAACTGAATTCTTTTTGTAAATGAATATTTTCTCTTGTTGTTTAACTGTATCAAATTTTTCCAGCTTCTCTTCAATCCAAAACTTTCTGCTTTGAACAAATCCATCTATAATTGAAACCTGCATTCCATCAGGAGCCACCACTCTCACTTGTCCTGGAACAACTTCAATGCGAAGTCTTTTTACGCGGTTACTAAATCTAAGATCATATTCGATTATGTTTGACATTGTCTCCCAGGGAATAGGTGTAAACATTCTGATACTCAGAACACATTGTGAAATAACCTGAAAGGCACCTAATGGCAAGTCTTGTTGTAAAATCTGATATATGCACTGGCTGTATGAATTGCCAGGTTGTATGTGCTTTGAAAAGAAGCGGTCTACATGATCCGGAAGCGGCTGCAATCAGGGTTAATCTACATTTGTTTTCAGGTAATCATAATCATACATATTGCAGGCAGTGTGAATTTCCCAGATGTAAGGAAGTTTGTCCTGTTGATGCTATTTACAAAAATCAAACTTCTGGTGGCTGGCAAATAAATGAAAATATCTGTGTAGGATGTGGAGAATGTATTAAAGCATGTGATTTTGGAGCCATGTTCAAGAGTAGGCAAAGTGTAATTCCGTTTAAATGCGACCTTTGTCAAGGAACTCCAGCTTGTGTTGAAGCCTGTAATTTTGATGTTATAACATTCGAAGGATAAGAATATGAATTACGGCGGATATGCCGGTAAATTACTTAGAATTAATCTCACAAAGGCAACTGTAGATCAGCAGGACACCATGGATTACCTGCCTGACTGGTACGGAGGCCGAGCAATGGCAGCCAGAATTGCCTGGGATGAAATCCCCCCTGGAACCGGTGCTTTTGACCCAAACAGCCCTTTAATTATCCTTACAGGCCCACTTACCGGAACTGCTGCACCCTTCTCTGGTCGTACCACCGTTTCAGGAATTTCAGCACAGGGTTATCCTGTGGAATGGTATTCCAGATCTTCGTTTGGTGGTCACTGGGGACCTGAGTTAAAACACGCTGGTTTTGATGGATTGATTATTACCGGCAAGGCATCTCGCCCAGTATTTCTTAAAATTGAAAACCGAACTTGTACGATTCAAGATGCTACCCATTTGTGGGGAATGGGAATCTATGATTCTCAGAAAAAAATAATGGAAGAGTTTGGAAGGAACTGGAGAGTTTTTTCCATTGGCCCAGCAGGAGAAAATAAATGTCGTATAGCAATCGCTGCAACTGAAACCGAAAGTGCATCAGGTCAGGGTGGTTATGGTGCTGTAATGGGTTCTAAAAATCTTAAGGCAATAGCTGTTCATGGAACTATTCCACTCACAGTAGCTCAGCCAGAGACTTTTCGAAAAGTCTGCAATTTGATAAGAAAAGAAGCTCATGGTTCTCATGGATGGCCCCATACCCCAAAACTAGACAGAAATAAAGTTAAAAAATTCGGTGAACGTTATCAAGCCTGCACGCAAGGGTGTGCTGTAAGATGTTATGATGCTCGATTTTATACAACTGTACCAGCAGTTCTTCAAAGAGGGAAAATCTTATCAGGTCAGGTGGATTGTATTGCTGGGTTGTTTCCTGGGTTAAAAGGCAGTTTCTATAACTGGAAACTAGGTTTTGAAGCTGGCTTTGAAATTGGCCAGATAGCAAATGATTTAGGGTTGAATCACTGGGAAATCCTTGTTGGCATGGTCCCATGGATTAGATTTTTGAAAAATGATGGAGTAATTTCAAAGATTGATGGAATGGAAATCAATTTAGATAACCCTGAATTCTGGGCATTCCTTCTAAGGGGAATTGCCAAAAAAGAAGGCTCTTTCAGATCTGCTTTATCTGAAGGCACGGTCAGGGCAAGTAAAATTCTAGGAATTGGTGAAGAAAGGGTCAAGCAATTGTTTCCAGCTTGGGGATATGCTGGCCACTGGGATGGCCACGGAGACAGAATAAATTATGTCTTCTTTCCATACTGGGTTGTAAGTGCTTTACAATGGGCAGTTGATACCCGTGATCCTATTTCTAGCGCCCATGGTTATGGACAGAATATTATGGGCTGGAGTAAGATTTGCAGCCCAGAACTTGGTCTTGATTGGAATACAATAAAAAAAGTATCAGCAAAGGTTTATGGTTCTGAAAAGTGTGCTGACCCAGAAAGTGGTTATACTGGAAAAGCCTTTCCTGTATGGTGGCACGGTCAAAGATCTGTTATGAAAGATTCGCTTACAGTTGGTGATCAGGTTTTCCCTAGAATTTATTCTTTAAAAACTGAAGACAATTTTGCAAGAGCTGGAAATATGGAAGGCCCATCTTTTGAAAGGTTTATGTTTACATCTCTTACAGGTATTCCATGGAGTGATAATGATCTGGAACATGCTTCTGAAAGGGTCATTCAATTGGAACGGCTTTTGCTCGTTCGGAATTTTAACAGATCTCGGAAAGATGATGAATCTGTTATTCCCTATTTTGAAAAAACCGAACAGCAGACAAATCCTTTAATTGCACAAAAAGTTGCTTTAGATGCCCAAAAGTTTAAAGGGGTTATGGATGAGTATTACACCCTAAGAGGATGGAATACAGAAACAGGTAAACCAACAAAAAAAACATTAAAAAGATTTGGTCTGGAAAAAGAGGCAGAAGAAATTGCTGAAAAAATATAAGTTATTCATGGGCGGCAGGCTTTGTTTGTTCGGAGAACATTCAGACTGGGCAGGGCAATACAGAAAAACAGATAAAACCATAAAAACTGGAAAGTGTTTGATAACAGGTACTGATCAGGGTTTATACGCCTCAGTTCATGCTGCTGAAACCGGTTTTCATATTTCACAGGTTCTGCCTGATGGTTCTTTGGGGCAACTGTTTTCTTATGAATTTGCGGAACTGGCAAAAATAGCAACCTCTAATATTTTTGATTCATACGCTGCTGGAACCGCCAGTTTGATTTTAAACAGATATCCGAATCTGGGGTTAAAAGTAAATATTTACAAAAGAGATTTACCACTTAAAAAAGGACTATCATCTTCTGCTGCAACCTGTGTTTTGATAACAAGGGCATTTAATAAAGTTCATCAGCTTAATCTATCAATTGAAGAGGAAATGGAATTCGCCTATCTTGGCGAACAGTTAACCGGTTCACAGTGCGGCAGAATGGATCAAGGGTGTGCCTATGGAAAAGAACCGAAAATTCTTACATTTGATGGTGAAAAAATGTCCGCCAACTCTGTAAACCCCGGAGGAAACTTTCATCTGCTGATTGTTGACCTGCAAGCAGAAAAAAACACCAAAAGAATACTAAAAGATCTAAATTCTTCTTTTAGGAATGGCAACTTAGAATTAAGAGAAGCCCTTGGGCAAGACAATCATAGAATCACCCAAAAAGCCTGTGATATTATAGAAAAAGGAAATGCTAAGTTACTAGGTGATTTAATGACCGAAGCTCAGATTCTTTTTGATGAAAAAATAGCTACAGCTTCCCCAGAAGAACTGGTAGCACCAAGGCTTCATGAAATTCTTAAATATAGTTCTGTAAAGAATCTCACATGGGGTGGCAAAGGTGTTGGTTCTCAGGGTGATGGAACAGCTCAACTGGTTTGTAAGGGAAGTGATGAAAGAGAACATCTAACCACAACTCTTGAAAAAAACATGGGTGTATTATGTTATCCACTCACACTGCATTAAAAGCGTAAGGGAGATTATTTCATGGAATACTTTAAAGAGAAAAATGGCAAGTATGTAAGCAAACTGACCAGCTCAAATTCTCCCGGGAAAATATTTCCTGCAATTGCAGTTGCTGTTCTTCCGCTTATTGTTGGCGGTATTATTTACTTTAACTCGGTGAAGACTGCTGATTTTTCCATGGAAAGTAATCCAATTTTCAAAAGCATTGGTATACTGATGGTGGTGAATTTAGCGGCTTTGTTTTTTAGAAAAATAGGGATCACCTCTGGCATCACAGTTGACCAGATGGAAAGAACAGTTAAATACAAAAGACCAGGAGCCCAGCAAAAAACACTGGATTTAGACACAATTCGTAAGATCAAGCTGCAAATCAATCCGGGGAAAGCAGCTGTTTTGAGTCTAGTAACCCAGGAAGGCAAAGATAGTTTTCTTACAGCTTCCAAAGACATTATGATGATAAGACAGATGGCTGATGAACTTTCTGCTTTGATTTCTGTCACTGTAGCTGAAGAATCAGTATCATCAAGTTACAAATAATACATGAACTGTAAGCAGAAAATAGGTATTTTTGACTCGGGCATTGGTGGCTTTTCTGTTCTTCACAAAGTAATAGAAAAAATTCCTTCGGTGGAAATTGATTACATTTCTGATGGTATTTTCGCCCCGTATGGTGAAAAAACAGATTCGCAGATTATAAATAGAAGTATATTGATTACAGATATGCTGCTAGCTCGAAAATGCACATTGATTATAGTGGCCTGTAATTCTGCAACAGCTGTGGCTATTTCTACCCTCAGGTTGAAATATCCTGATATACCATTTGTTGGTGTTGAACCATACATCAATGTTATGAATCATAAAAATTTGTATCCGGGAATAAAAAAAGCTGCTGTTATTACAACAGAACTCACTGGAAATTCAGAAAAATTCAAGCAACTAAAAAAAAGAATCGATCCAACTCATCAAATCGTTCACATATCAATGCCAAAACTTGCTTCCATTGTTGAAGATATTTTGAACTGTGGTTTTAAAACAAAACAGCAAGCAGATTTGTGTAAGGAACTTGAGCCCTTGAAAAAACTAAACATTTCTCATCTTATTCTAGGCTGTACTCATTACCCCCTCATAACCCAGCTGATTGAAGATGAGTTAAAAGTTATAACTGTTTCACCAGGTAACTCAGTGGCTAATCGGGTGCAGTTTTTGCTTTCCTGTACTGGTGTAGAGCAAAAGACAGGTTTTTCATTCATGTCTACAAATACAACATTTTGGGAACACAAAACTACTGATTACCTTTTTTCTCTTCTGAAATATTCTAAAAGTAAATCATTGAAAGGTGAAAAAAGTTGAACTACTCAATTCTAATTGTTTTATTTATTTTTCTTCCCAGCATATCTCTTTTTCTAGGTATCCTTTTTATGAATACTTTAAAAAGGTTTTTGATAAAAACTCCAGTAATAGAGACAGAACAAGATTTATCAGAGTTTAAAGCAATTGTTAAACAGCACATGTATGCAGCTCTTTTGCAGATTGTTTTCCTTGGAACGCCTTTGCTGCTTTTTTCTTATGGAATACAGAATGAAATTTTAGGTTTTAGTGATATTCTATTTATAATTATTCCTAATTCCATAGTAATATTTGTGAGCCTGGCTTTCAGAAAGCTGGAAAAAAGAGGGCAATCCATTTCAACTTCAAACCCCAACCTTGAATCAGAATTACAACAGGTTATACATTACTGGAAAAAAAGACCGTTGCCCTGTTGGAAATGATATCTTTTAAAGTTGAAGGAGGAGATTTTGAATAGAATAGAAAAACTTGGTACCTTTTATATCGGACGGTTTAAAACAAAAAACGGCTGACCAAGAATATCATTTACTCAAAAATCAACAATACCCGATAAACAAAGACGCTCACGGGAAAGATATTTTTGGGTAACCGTGTTTTATGTCCATTAGCATAAAGAACATCTGTAAGTTCAGGGTTATCATTCATCCACTTTTTATTGAGAAAGCCAGACCATAATTCTGCTTCATTATTTCTCGTAAGTTCCTTAAGCTTTATCTAGATGAGTAAGTCTGTCTGGAACATAATTGTTATGAATTAGTAGTGTCCCAACGTTGCATCTTTGCCATGCCGTATCAAGTTACAATATAACAAGTTAGACCCATTTATATTTCAGCACGATTTCAGCGTACTTTCTTCATATTCTGCGTTTACCTATGAATGGAGAATGTATGCATTCTGGTCGGTTAGTTTTTGCGCAAATATTGGATTTCATTCCCAGATATGCTTTTGATCAATGTGTGTTGCGGTACTCCGGTAATTATAAAGTTCAGCACTTTTCATGTAGGAGCCAATTTATTTGCATGGCCTTTGGCCAACTCACATACAGAAACGGGCTCGGGAATATTATTACCTGTCTTAGGGCGAACAAGACCAAGCTGTATCATATTGGCATGAAGGGAAATGTTTCTCTTAACAATCTGTCAAATGCTGACATGAATAGAGATTGACGTATTTATGCTGATTGCGCTCAAGTGCTCATAGCCACTGCCAGAGACCTTTATTGTGACGAGCAATTCAGTGGGGATTTTATCAGATCAGATCGTTGTGGCAAAATCGGCAACCAGTTTCAA
>JAOZUR010000011.1:0-12226 GCA_029938555.1 Candidatus Sabulitectum sp.
CAAGATTTAGCCTCCTGCTGGCTCTAAGCTATTAATCAATACTATTCTGAGGAGTTCTCATCCAGAACATCTAAAGCATCTGCAACGCTAATTTCTCCACGGTGAAGTTGCTCAAGAACCCCAATTGATGATTTTTCATTACTGATTTTGTTTTCCAGAGCGTTAAACATTTCTTCGATTCTAATTCTTGCGGTAGGATATGAAACGCCAAGCATTCTTTGTACAGCTTTCAGATTTCCCCTTGCCATAAGAAAAAGTTCAAGTAAGCTTTTATTATCTGGGTCAAGTGAGCAAAATGGGCACATCTCAAAATCACCTGATACTTCTGTATTACAATCTGAGCAGATATATTTCACCGGATTGAGAATACCATTGCAGGAAGGACACCTTGAAGGTGCAGCTGATTTATTCATTTAATTCTCCTTGTATCTCAATTCCGCCACCCATTGAAACAACTGATAGCTGTGGTGGTTCATCATCACTACCAAATAGTACTTTAACTTTCGACTTTCCATGACCATGTCCGGATTCAGAGATGATTTCAGAATTCTCACCTGTTACATTTATTGATCCACCAAGTGTTGATGCACTAACAAGAACTGAAACATCTTCAATAATCTGAATGCTTATTCCGCCACCCATGGTCTTTGCTTTAGAATTGCCCTTCCATGATTTATCAAGAGTTATATCAAGACCGCCACCCATGGTCTTAATGGAGAATCTGTCACCAGGTTTGCTGATTTCAATGCCACCACCCATGGTTTTCAATTCACATGGCACATTAACATTGCTAGAGCTGATTCCGCCACCTTTCGAAAAAACACTGACAAAAGCCACACAGTCCGGCACCTGAACTTTAAGATTGCCACTTCTCCAGATTAGAATTTTCTTATTGTCTTTGTTGCCCGTTTCAATGACATCGTCATTATCAAGGGAGGCTCGAAGAACAGAATCTTCGCTTCTAGATAGAGAAACAGATATTCTTTTCCCCCGATCAGCGCTACCATGAATAACAAGTTCTCTTCCCTGCTCTATCTCTTCTGAAACTGATTGAACTTCATCAAGATTTCTGCTTTCATAATTTTCAAATGACTTTCTGCCTTTGAATACATCCCCCATGGTGGCCTGTAACATGGGTCCTAATTCACTAATCATTGCTCTGGTTTCAATAACTCTTTTTTTCCTAAAGGTCTTGCTGGTATCAGGGCGCTTAGTAGTAGATCCTAATGCATCCAGTAATTTTACCCCTTCTGCAGCTGTAATAGTACCATCTGCAACCATTTCAAGAACTCTTTCTCTTTCATTAGTCATTTCTGCACCTTCTTTCAAGAAAACTTCTTCTATTGACTAACACTATGATAATAAACTTTTATCTTTTGTCAAGTGGATGTTTACACTTTGTAAGTTTTAGTTTCATTTTTTGTTTAATGTTTTATCTAGTTTATCCACGTGATCATATATTTCTTCCATTTCAGAAAGAAGTCGATTTTTAAGCTCATGCAATTCAAGCTCAAGGTCATGGGTTGCCTGACTAAATTTATTGATAAACTTAGCATTCTCGGCTTCCATAAACAAAACAAGAAGTCTATCTGGAGTTAAAGGGTTATTCCGAGCATCACCCCTGATCTTATAGGTTCCACCTGAGGTGCAATAAGGTTTCTGGGTTCCTGATGGAATAAGAACACGAAGAAATGGTTTTTCCCCTTCATTATTCTCTACAATAACAAAAACTTCCAAAGGAGGAACACAACTACTAGCCTTTCCCAGAATTGAAAGCTTCGCCCTATCGCCCACTTCACATCCTACTATTTCCGCGATCTGTCTTCCAAGTTTATCCTTGTTTTCCTTTACTCCTAGAAGAATAGTTCCTCCTGTATCGCTGTTCGCAAACGACACAAGATCATCAGCAGAAAGCCCTCCAACAGATTCCTTAAAATCAAGAACCCTGCTTTCTTGACTACCTAACAATTCCTGAGCTTTCTGGGATAAACCAACATACTCCGTTACTAAAACTGATTCTGTCAGTGCATTCTCCCCATCCATGGATTTGATTCATTCCATTCCGCTTGGTACTGGTAATCACAGAAGAAAACTATTAAATCTGCTTGGTACTCGTATTCAACATAGTGGATGGAAACATCTGCCTGATATTGGTAATCGCAAAAAAACCATAAAAAGTCATCATCACTTGCCTGGTACTCATATTCAGCAACCCATACGGAAATATCAGCCTGATACTGGTACTCTGCTACAAATACATTAATATCAGCCTGGTACTCATAATCTGCAATAAACATAGAACCGGCAAAAGCAAAACTGGAAAAAATAAACACCATAGAAAAGAATCTGAAAAATTTAAGCATAAAAAACCTCCCTATGAATCATGCTAACAATTCTCACCATTGTCCATAATCTATTTACAAATGTAATTCTTGTTTTATTCCGATAATATTAAATAACAAGCTATGACATTATTGATGTCTTGTTAATAAAAATTTATGCACTTAGAATAAGCATGTTCTGAGTCTGGGAAAAATGAGAGCACCTTAAAAAACATCAAAGGAGTAAAAAATGAGAGTTACACTGTTACTGGCTTTTTGTCTTGTAACTATGGCAAGCGCTGAATGGATCGACTTCGGGCTTACTGATCAGAACAAAGCAACACTTAGTGTGGTTGACTATTCAGCTACAGGGTTTACAGTTGAAATAACACTCCCCGGTTTTTCAAATACTGTAGAAACCATTAATGGCATCTCCTTCAACACATTAAGCGTTCCAGCCTTATTTCCATACGCTGATTCTGAAGGTGCACCAATGTTGCCACATGCATCTTTCATGGCCGCTGTTCCCGAAAACCACAACCTTTCTATAACAGTTGAGCCCTTAGAAGAAGCTATTGTTTATTCTGGAATAAATCCTTCTCCAATGCAACCAATTCCTATGGATAGCAGTTATGACCCTATTCCTTTCACTTACTCTGCCGAAGCTTACAACCAGGGTTCTTACCCCCAGGTTAACTCAACCTTTGAACTCACGGGAACTCTCCGTGGTGTAAACATGGGCAACTTCAACATTCTTCCTTTTCACTGGAATGCAGAAACAGGAACACTGACGGTTACACCAAAAGTAAGAGTTACAGTAGAATTTGGTGCTAATCTTTCTTTTGATCAACGATTGAACAGCAGGTTTTTTGCAAAAACCTTCAGTACACTTGTAAACTCTGATATGATTGGTTCACCAATAAATCAGATATCTGCCAACTCAACTATCGCTGCGAAAGCATATACCAGAGATCAAGCAGATGACATTACTGCTGCAGATCTTCTGATTATTGCAGGAGATGATTTTGTTGATACAATGATGGATTCATTCCTCAGTGCAAAAATGGAACAAGGTTATCTTACCGCTGTTATTGCTGCTGGTTCATGGACTCAGAGCGAAATAAGAGATTACATTGTGAACGCCTATAATAACTGGGATATACCTCCTAGTTTTGTTCTTTTTGTAGGAGATCATCAGGATTTAACCAGTTGTACTGCTCCAGGCATGTTCAGTGATAACAGATACGTATGCATGGACGGCTCTGGTGATTACCAGGCAGATATTTTCACAGGTCGTTTTGTAACTTCAACAAATTCCTACTCTACTGTTGAAGAAAAAATACTCAAGTGGCAGTTTGATCCACTTATGGACTCAGACTTCTGGAACAATGTTCTCTGCGCCGGTTATTTTCAGGCAACTGGCTCAACCAGCACTGTTGCTGAGCGCTGGTTCTGTTTCACCTGCGAAACAGTTCGCGACACATTCCAAGATATTTATGGTAAAACTGTTCAAAGAGAATACACAAAAAACACCTCTGCTACCCCACCATACTATTACAGAAGTGACCTTCCAAGTGCTGGGCAAGAAATACCTTCCGACATCACATGGGACGGCAATGCAGCAGGTATCCAAGCAAGCATAAATGACGGCGTTTTCCTTGTTCAGCACCGTGACCATGGCAGTGTAGGAGGCTGGGGCGACCCTCACTTCTATATTGCAGACCTTGCCGGTTTAGATAATGGCCAGGAAACTCCTATGGTTATGAGCGTGAACTGTCTAACAGGCAAGTTTGATCAAGACTGTTTTGCAGAAAACCTTTTCAGAATGGAAGGAGGAGCTGTAGGAGTTCTTGCTGCGACTGAATTAAGTTATAGCTACTGGAACGATTACATCTGTTATGGAATGTACCGATCATTCAACGATGAATACACCAGCCCTCCAGTTATGTATACCAATCCAACTGGTAACTATCTGACCGGTCAAGCTCTTATGTGCGCTAAGATCGAAATGGAAACTTCCGCTCCATTTTGCCCATACCCTACAAACAGAGCAGAAACTGAATGGGATCTATTCCACTGGTTCGGCGATCCTACAATGGATATGAGAACAGAAGTCCCTCATTTAATCACAGTAGAAGCACCGTACTACCTGCCATCTGGGTCTACAACTGCTATGTTCAATGTGACAGACGCCGATGGCCCTGTTGATCAGGCAATGGTCTGTATGCAGCATGAAAGCGGTTTATGGATTTCAGGCATTACCGATGAAACTGGAAGTATTACTCTTTCTTTTGAGACAATCGGTACCCTTAATAACATTACCTACATGGTCACAGCTCATAATGCTCTTCCCAATGAAGGTAGTTTTAACGGAGTAGGTGTCAACGAAACATCAACAGGTTTAGTAACAACTTCGATAGGAACACCATACCCTAACCCTGCCACATCCTCTATATCATTCCCAATCACACTTGATACTGCAGGATATGTAAATATCACTGTGTTTGATATTACCGGCAGAGCTGTTAATACCGTTACACAAGAAGAACTTCCTGCAGGTTCGCACACAATTGTATGGGATGTAACTGAAGTTCCCCATGGTATTTACATGGCTAGAATCACTGATTACAACGGTTCGATAACTAATCAAAGAATTGTAATTACGAAATAGAATAAAATAGAATGCTATTTAAAGGGCAGCATTGATATAATGCTGCCCTTTTTCTGATTATTAATATCTGAAGGTATAATGCAATTCAAGAGAGGGTTCCTGGTTACCTGTTAGCGTGCTTTTAGTACTGCCTTCAAGAAAGAAATCTCTGTTAAAATAATACTGTGCCTTAAGGGTTCCAGCGTCAGTAGAGAATACATCACTTGAGAAACTGACAAACAGATCAGGTAATACATATTTCCCTGCATTCACCACAAGTGATGATGAATCAGACGAAAAATCAGGAGTGAATTGTAAAGCATCCAGACCAACACCATCACGAATGCTTCTTGCTAGCCACTGACCAAGATAATTACCAGCAACATTACCCAGAGCACTACTATCAAATTGCTGTAATTCACCATAAGTCATGCCTGCTGTAAGAAGAGAGACAATATCTCTCTCATCAATGCTTCCAGCAGGACCGGTGCCGGTAAGAGTAATGTCAGGTTTATCTGGATTCCCTGTGACAGTAACAGTAATGTTATACTCTGCACTACTAACAGTGCTTCTTACCCTTGCTATAGCTTGAATATCAAGCTCAACCCCAAGAGGTGTTGTCTGTAGGATTCTTACATCCCCCTGAGTAATCTGAAAATCTCTGCCTAACAGGTAGACCGCACCTCGAACCGCCTTCACATCTCCACCAATAAGAACCTGCCCTTGTAGGGTGGAAATATCAACCTCTGCGGACAATTCAACATTGGCATAACTGTTTCTGAACCATATCCCCCGATCTCCAGAAATTCTAATATTAAGATCAATTGGTAATTCTTCCTGAGAACTGGTTCCACCAGAGCTTTCAAGAGTCCCGCCGCCTCCCATGGAGATTGTTGCTTGATCAATATTCATTTTACCTATAATTAATGGCTTTTCAGTAAGATCATCACTACGACTGTAAACTGATCCTGATATCTGCAACCATCCCACCCCAGCAACAAGAGTTTCCCACTGGTTGAAATCTGCTCTAAAATTGTAACCATTCAATTCAAGAGGAAGAGTTTCATCTTCAAATAATAAATTTTGCTCTATGTCTAGAAGAATCACACTCTGCAGAGTAACAGCATGCCCCTCACCGGAGGTAATTGAAAGTTTTCCATTGAATGAATCACCAGCCTGTTGATCTGGATAAGTAAGGTATGCAGAAACTCCTGGAAATTCAATCCCTGGATTGGTAATAAATAATTTGTCAAAATGAGAAGCCATACCAACAGATAACTCTGCTGAATCTCTATGATATTCAACTCGAGCACTAACACTTGCACCGCTTGTTTTCAAAGACATTGGCAAAAGATAAAAAAGTTCATCACCTATCCCTGAAAGTTCTACTTCTAACCAAGTCACATCTGACAAGGAAATATCAACATTATGGTGAGTATCCCAGATTCTATTAAGGGCTAATCGCAAACCTGATCTAACACCATCTGTCCATGTCCAAATTCCATCCACAACAATTGAATCGGCAACAGTATGAATATCAATAGTAAGACTGTCAGACTGATCCCATTCATCATAAGTAGGGTGCTGAATGTCTGCGTTCAATACTGTTTCAAGATTTCCCATTCTTCCAGTTGCTGAAAAATCAGCCCCCAATACTCCTGAAATAGGAACGCTAAGTCCCAGTAAAGATGTAAAAGATGCTATATCTACACCAGAAAGTACCGCAGAAGCACTGATAGAATCATCACGCATCCATGCATCAGCTGTGATTTCACCTGATGGAAGATCAAGCCAGAGAGTATCAAGCGACAAACCTGTGCTGTCTGTAACAAATTCAAGATCACCTTCTGAAATTAAACGCAATTTTCCATCTCTAGTTAAAGCTATACCGTCCATTTTAAAAGCCAGACTGTCTGCACCGTAATGAAAATCACCAGAAAGATCCAAAGAAAGATCACCAGGTGCGCCAATGTGAAGACTATCAAGCTTGATAGAACCTGGTTCTACAACAAAACCGGCAGAAAGAGAATAGGAAGCGCCTGCTAAAATAATTGAATCCACGCTTATCCCTCCTCCACCGTCAAGCTCTTCTCTATTCATCCCGATGTCACCGGAAAACTCAATTTTACCTGTGGTTATATCGGCATAAGTAAAGGATTCTAACCTAATGAGCCCTGATGTTTCGAAATCAGAAAGGTTTCCAGAAAGCTGTAAATCAGCATAAAACCCTGAAGCTGACAGTTGAATCGAATCTAAAACAGCCACAGAATCAATAGAAACCACACCGTCAAGAAACATATCTGAAATATTCTTTGAGAATGTGCCAGAAAATGATACTTTTTCTGCGTTTAATTCATCACTATGAAAAGAATCCAGGTTGATACTTCCATTTGCAGAAAAGCCTGACATATTTCCACTTCCAAATACATTAGCTCTTAAGCCTGAGAAATCGAAACCAGAAACATCTGCAAGTGTAGTGAACCAACCAAAATTATCAATGTTAGCGTCAAGACTACCACTCCATGCAACCGGTACAAAATCAAGACCAAGTGAAGATGCAAACTCTGAAGAAATTGTACCACCATCAAAAGTGGCCTGCAAGGTTCCGGTAAGCTGCCTCTGATTTATTCCACAATTCAAAATCATACTAGACAATGAATACTGATCTATGCGACTTGCATACAAATCACAACTGACCATACCATTGTTAAAGTAACTCTCAGTTCCTGAACCGGAAGCAGCTAGTGATCCTGAAATATCACTATCTGGAAGTTCCTGCATATAATCAGAAAGATTAACTGAATTAAGTACAGAGGTCAAAGAACCAGTCCAAGTTAGACTGAGAAAATCAAACTCACCGGAAACAGACACAGAGCTTCCACTGCTTGATAAACTTACACCATGAAAAGAACATTGTTTTCTTGTTGAAATTATACTGTCAGCATGTATACCTGCTTCTATATCTTCATAATGAACATTTCCATGGGGAATCATAACAGTGACAAGAGGTTCCATAATTGAGCCACTTCCATGGCCTTCTATTGAGATTTCCACAAGTGGAGTTTCAGGCAAAAAATTAGTTGAAACCAAACCGTCAAAAGTCATGGCAAAAGTACTATCTGTGTTTAAAAAACCATCAATATGCAAAAGACCAGGAGGGGAAATCACATCAAAAGAATCCAGAGTTGTTCTTGTAGAGTCAATAAACAAAAAACCAGAAGCTTGAACTGAACCAAAAAGTGGAATATAGGAAGAGGCTTTTCTAACATCAAGTTCTACATTAACAATGTCTAAAATCGCTGCATTCAAACTCATGGAATCAACCAGAAGCTGGCCGTCAGCATCAACAACCCTGCCGTAAGAAACATTTACAGTATCGGCCCTTGTTACCATTCCCGAAAGAGTGCCTAAGAAAATTGGTGCCAATGATGAGTCTGGAGGGGAATCCGAAGGGCCTGGAGCGTGGATTGCTAAACTATCAACAAATACACACTGAACATAATGTTTTACCAGATAACCATAAGCGCTACCCTTTACGTGCGCTCCAAAAATTGCTACTCGTAACCCGTCATCATTGGAAACAACCACCGAATCTGCTCGAATGTATGTAAAAAGATCGGATGCGCCACCATATACATGAACAGCTTCACCGTTGCCAGCAGTGGCCCTAAGTACAATAGAGTGTATAAGCCCACCAAGAGAACCGGAAGAAAGGAGAAGATAGAATACAACCAGAAATAAAACAGCAACTATAAGCCCTGTAATAAAACAGCCTGGAGTTTTTTTGAACTTAAAAGGCTTGGCCGATTGCAAAATACACCTTTCCTCTTTTGATTGAGTTTTCCCAAGTGGGAGCAAATCCATAATCGAGTCTGATGGGGCCAATAAGAGTATTGTATCTAATCCCTAGGCCTGTACCCAACCCAGTAGTACCAGACGATACTTGTTGCAATTCAGACCATACCCCTCCGGCATCACAAAAAAGAACTGCTCCAAAATTTCCGTATAAACTGAATCTTGCTTCTATATTACCAAGAGCCATAACATTTCCACCAAGAGGGTTTCCGTCTTCATCTTCAGGCCCAAGTGTTTGAAAATCATAACCTCGCACGGTGGATCCTCCGCCAAGATACAATCTGTCATTTGGGGGAACACTGGTATTGCCTGCATAACCTAGAGATACACTTCCAGCAGTCCTTCCGGCAATGACTAGTTTGTCGGATAATGGTAGAAATAGTCGGTACTCTCCATCTGCTGTGTAAAAATCAATGTTTCCTCCTGCAATTCCACCGGAAACACTGCCTGCAATTTTAAACCAGCTTCCTCTCACAGGGTTTAACAACGGCGCTCTTGTATCTCGGGTAAAACCACTGCTGATTCTTGCAGTATTTGTCCAGTCCTGTACCAACTCTAAAGAATCTTCCATGGTTGATCTGTACCTGAGGCGTTCAATTCTATAACCAACTCTGTATCTCCAGATATCCATAAATTTTCGGGTAAGGCCAACCTCTCCACCATAACTTCGTTCTTCCTGATGATCTCTTTGTAGATAAAAATAATCTGCCTTTAACTGGGCACCCCAGCGAGTTGAAATAAACCAAGGCTCTTCATAGGTAATAGCAGGTTCAAATTCATTTCCAGAATTACTGCTGGAAATATATCTTGTATATGTACCATCTAACTTAAGTACCTGGTTGTTGCCCATTATATTAGGATGCCTCCAGAAGGCAGATCCAAAAACCGCTTCAGGAGATATATAACCTGTGGATACACCAATTTCAATGTAGTCCTGCTCTTGAACATTAATTACTACCTGAATTGTATCAAGGCCTTGAGTCAATCCATTGTATTCAATCTGAACACTACTGAATAATCCAAGAGAATAAACAGCTGAAAGACCTTCCCTCATTAATGTCATATTCAGGTAGTTACCAGGTTGTAAATCAAACTCTCGCAGAACTACTTCATCTCGAATGCTTTCAAGTCCAGTTACAGTTATTCCACCAAGATAACATATAGATCCACTTTTTATTGTTAATTGAATATCCCTATGATCATTAGTAGAATCGGCAAATGCATCCATCTGTAACTCAATATTAGCTCTAAGAAAACCTTTATTTGAATACAAACCAAGAATAGAATTTTTAAAAGATGCAGTATCTGAAGGTGCAACCGGATCACCGTAAGAGATTGGACATGAAGCAGCCATCTCAGAAACTTTAAGGATGCTGTCTCCTAAAAAAATAAGGTTGCCCCTTAAACTCTGTCTACCTGCGACAACATTAATTTTCACCTCATAAACTTCAGTGCCCCAGCGTGGCCAGTTTACATTCACAAAACAATCCAGATATCCAAAACCCTTAAGATTAGCTGTAACTGCACTTCGAACCTGATTACTGGAAACCATAAAAATAGAAACCCCTTCATGAAGCCCACTTCCACGAAGAAGATCCTTACTGGAAACAGAAAGATTGCCTGAAAAGGAAACCTTATCTATAGTAGGTTCTGACAATGCTTCTGCTTTTCCGAGAAAAACTAGAAAAAGTAACATTGTAATAAGTATTCTTAATATTTTTTTAGTCATGATTGACTTAAACCTAACACAAAAAGGGGCAATTAGTCCACTATGAAATCAAGACCAGTAATTCTTCTTGTAGGTGGAACAGATCCTAGCGGTGGTGCAGGGCTTGCTGCCGACCTAAAAAGTTGTTCTGCCCTAGGTGGGCATGGTTGTATATCTGTTACTGCCATAACTATACAAAATAGTGGTGGTGTGGATTCATGGTTACCGATTCCATGGGAAATAGTATCTGCACAGATGTTAGCCACCGATGCAGACGGTAAACCTCATGGGATAAAAACAGGAATGCTTGGTAGCAGTGATGTGGTTATCAACGTTGCTGAAGTAATTAGAAGCAAATTTGGTGACATCCCATTTGTGCTAGATCCGGTGATGGTTGCCGGCTCTGGTGATGATCTTGCTGAAAAAAGTCTTGAAACTGTCATAAAAGAACACCTTCTTCCTCTTGCAACCTTGGTAACCCCTAACCTTGATGAAGCAGAGGCATTTACAGGTAAACCGGTGAGAGATAAAGCTGCCATGGAAAAAGCGGCTTACGAAATACAAGCAATGGGTGCAGAGAATGTTCTGATTAAGGGAGGCCACCTTAAAGGTGAACCTGCTGATGTTCTTCTTACAAAAAATGGTATTACTTGGTTTCCTGGAAGTAGAATAATTCCAGGTAAGGTTCATGGAACAGGATGCACCCTAGCAGCATCCTGCGCTACTCTTCTAGCTGAAGGTTACTCACCGGAAAAAGCAGTTTACAAATCCCTTGTTTATCTTCGAGGAATTATAGCAGGAAGCTTCAATCGGAAGCTAGGAACTCTTTTAGGCCATTTCCCTGCTGCTGGTCCTCTTCCGGAAAAAACCGATGGAAGTGCTTTTTACAATACTCCACGATTCTGCCCATCCTGCGCAGGTGAGTTGATTAAATCTGAACCCCATCCAATATGCAGCAGATGCGGTCTTGTTTTTTACAGAAACCCGCTTCCAGCAGTAATTCTTATACTGCAAAGGAAAGATGAAATTCTTCTTGCCCGGCGTAGGGAACCACCAGCCCGGGGCGAACTGGGGCTACCTGGTGGTTTTATTGACTCAGGTGAGCACCCTGAACACGCTGCCAAGCGGGAACTGGAAGAAGAAACCACTCTTACAGGTGCATCTTTTGAGTTAATCGGTGCAGAGCGCGACCATACCGATTATGGTAGTGTTGTTTTATACATTTACAAAGTCTCTAACTGGAAAGGCACTGCAATCGCCTCTGATGATGTTTCACAACTAATATGGACAAAAAAGGAAGATATTCCACAGCTGGCATTTCCAGCACATGATAGAATTGCAGAATTGATAAAAAACGAAAGGAGTTAAAAATGGCACTAGTAAAATGCGCTCACTGTAAAGGTACAGGTATCGATGGCGTAGGAGACTCCCCCTGCGATGTTTGCGGAGGCGATGGTCATCTTACCGTACCGGAACCTGCAACACCTTGTGGCAGATGCAAGGGTGAAGGCAAAATCTACAATGAGGTTCTGGAAGAATACGGTAACTGCAGTGGCTGTAATGGATCAGGCTGGGCGAGTTAGAAAACACAAAGGGTGCTTCTTTTTTAAGAAGCACCCATTGTTACAAATCTGATATTAACCTCTGCTTTGTTGCTTTCTACCATCAGAACGGTTTGAGCTTCCCTGGGAA